>HF992003.1:29975-31366 GCA_000433135.1 Clostridium sp. CAG:921 | reverse complement strand
AAAGATTTTTTTCGTTTAGTGTAATAAATTGCAAATTATTTGAATCAACTTTGTTGAAAATTGTTATATTATTTTGATATAATTTATTTGTACAGAAATATAAAAATATGGTTTTGAGTATTATAGATTTGTTTTTTTTTGTGTGATAGTAGGAATTGTAATAGTAGAATTAATGAAATTTAGAAGATAGTCACTCTTTATGTTAGTATTTTAGTATTAACTGTATAAAGGAGGTTATGGATGAGATGATAGGCACAATTATTTGGTTACTTATTTCTGCATTGATAGCATATAAATGCTGTGAAAACTGGGAATTTAAACAAACCTTTATTTTTTATTTTGTCATAGATATGATTAAGGCAATTATAAAAAATGGATTTTCATATATTTTTCCAATGATTATCATAACTGCTATAATGACACTAATTGATGTAGCTATATATTACAAGATATATGAATATACGTTTGATTCATATTTAAAGTTCTTATTGTTAAGTGTAGTAGTTAGTTTCTTATTAGCGTTTGCTTTAATGGCTATTGTAGCAATGTTTGCCATTTAATTAAATGGAATATTTAATTAGTAGAATAAATAATAGTTAAATTCAAAATTAGATTTAGCTATTATTTTTTTGCTAAAAAATTATATAATAATTTTTAAATTTTAGCATTTAAACCAATATAAATTTTTACATAAAATCTTGATTTTATGAATGTTTAATGGTATACTTAATTTGTTGATTGAAGATTTATCAAAGTATAGTCTATATGTTACTTTGATTATGATTATAAAGAAAAAAGGTAGGAGGATTCTTATGAAAAAGATGACATCTAAAGAGCTTAGAAAGGCTTGGATAGATTTTTATACAAAACGTGGACATGTTGATATTGGAGCAACATCTTTAATTGGTGATGGCACTACAGGAGTACTTTTTAATGTTGCTGGAATGCAACCTCTTATGCCATATTTGCTTGGAAAGCCTCATCCACAAGGCAAAAGACTTTGTAATATACAAGGATGTGTAAGAACAAATGATATTGAATCAGTAGGTGACTCAAGTCATGTTACATTTTTTGAAATGATGGGAAGCTGGAGCTTAGGAGATTATTTTAAAGAAGAACGTACAAAATGGAGCTATGAACTTTTAACAGAAGTATTTGAACTTCCAAAAGAAAGATTGGCTGCAACTGTATTTGAAGGTAATGACTCAGTAAAAAGAGATGATGAAACTGCAATTTTAAGAGAAAAGTCAGGTTTTTTAAAAGAAAACATATATTATTTACCAAAAGAAGATAACTGGTGGGAATTGGAAAGAGGACCATGTGGACCAGATAGTGAGATGTTCTACATAACAGATAAACCAGCATGCTGTGAAGATTGTAATCCTTCATGT
>HF992003.1:21970-29894 GCA_000433135.1 Clostridium sp. CAG:921 | reverse complement strand
GTGTAGATGATGATAAATATGAATTACTTGAAAAGAAAAATGTTGATACTGGTTGGGGGTTTGAAAGAATACTTGCATTTTTAAATACAAATGGTGACGTTTATCTAACTGACTTGTTTGAAGGAGCTATTAGAATATTAGAAGAAGTATCAGGTAAAAAATATGGTGGAGAAAATGAAGATACATATTCAATGAGAGTTATTGCTGATCATGTTAGAACTAGTGTAATGCTTTTAGGTGATGAAAATCATCTTGTACCTTCAAACGTTGGAGCAGGATATATTTTGCGTAGATTAATTAGGAGAGCTGTTAGATATGCTAAAAAGTTAAATGTTTCAACTGATATATTTTCAAAAATTGCTATTAATTATATTGATGATATATATGGAGAGTTTTATCCAAATTTATTGTCATCAAAGGATTTTATACTAGATGAATTAAATAAAGAAATAAAAAGATTTGAAAAAACTTTAAATCAAGGAATAAAGGAATTTGAAAAAGTAGTAAGTGAACTAGAAAAAGAAAATATAAAAAAAATAGATGGAACAACTAGCTTTAAGTTATATGATACATATGGATTTCCTTTAGAGCTTACAGGTGAACTTGCAAAAGAATTGGGATTTGAAGTTGATACTAAAGGATTTAATGAAAAGTTTAGAGAGCATCAAGAAAAGTCAAAAATAACTGCAGGTAAATTTAAAGGTGGACTAGAATCTGGTGGTGTAATGGAAACAAAGTATCATACTGCTACACACTTGTTAAATGCTGCTTTAAAAGTTGTTGTTAATGAAAATGTTCATCAAATGGGGAGTAATATAACTTCTGAAAGATTACGTTTTGACTTTAATTGTGATCATAAATTAACTGATGAAGAAAAACAAAAAGTTGAAGAACTAGTAAATAAATGGATTGATGAAGACTTGGAAGTAGTAAAAACTAGTATGACAAAAGAAGAGGCAATAAAGTCTGGTGCTGAGTGTATGTTTATAGAGAAATATCCTGATGTTGTAACAGTATATTCTATAGGTGATATATCAAAAGAACTATGTGGTGGACCTCACGTTGCAAGAACTAGTGAACTTGGTAAGTTTAAAATAAAAAAAGAAGAATCATCTTCTAATGGAGTAAGAAGAATAAAAGCAATTTTGGTTTAAAATTTATAGAACACAATAAAAAATTGCTTAAAATTTGATAAAAGACATCTAGCAATGGTATTAAAAAACTGTTGTTAAGATGTCTTTTTGGCAGTTATATTAATTTTGTAACACATATATAATATACTAAATAGTATATATTAGGGTGATGTTATGTATATAATTGACTTTTTTAATAAATACAATGGAAAATACGTAGATACAGATGGAATGTACGGAGCACAATGCATGGATTTGTATAATAAATATCAAAAAGAGGTTATGGGAGTAAAACCTAGAGGTGCTCAGTATGCATATCTGGTATGGAACAATTTTGATGAAAAAAATTTTGTAAAAATAAAAAATACGTTAGAATTTATTCCAGTACTAGGAGACGTAGCTGTATGGGGAAATAGCAATTTAAAATATGGACATGTATCTATATGTAGTGGAAATGGTGATATAAATAGTTTTGAAAGCTTTGATCAAAACTTTCCTATAGGAAGTAGTTGTCATTTTGAAAAGCATAATTATTATAATGGATTCTTAGGTGTATTAAGACCTAAGGTTGGAGATATACGAAAAGAAAATGATAGTGCCTTTTGGGTTCGAGTTGATAAAAAGGAAGCTGCTGTTAGAAGTAGTCCAACCACTAAGGCAAACTTAGTTGGAAGCAAAATATTAAAAAAAGGTGATACTTTTAAGGTAAGTGGCACAGTAATTGGTGAGTCTGTGTCTGGAAATAATATTTGGTATAAGAGTCTAAAAGGAAATTATGTGTGGTCTGGTGGAATAAATAAGATGTAAATATTATATACTAGTATAAATAATACCAGGAGGCGATTTTTTGAGTGTTATAAATATACTAACTGCAGCGTTTTTAGTGGAGGCAATATGGGAAACTTTAAAACTCATTTGGGATAAAGGAAAACTATGCTTAGATTGTATAGGTTCTTTAGTTATAGGAGTATTAATATCAATACTTGCAAAAATAGATATATTTGAATTGCAGGGTTTGGTATTATCTATACCATTTATAGGATATATATTAACTGGAATATTGATAAGTAGAGGTTCAAATTTTATTCATGATTTATACGGAAAAATTTCATTAAAAAAGTAATTAGAGAAGGTATGATTTTATTTTCATACCTTCTTTATAATTTAGAAAGTTCTAATTACATAAAAATATAGTAAAAGATGTTGAAATTTTATTGTAAAAATAGTATAATTTAGGAAAAAGGAGGCCTATATGTTAATTGATGTAGAAAAAATGAGATTACTTAGAACTGATACAACAGAAATGAAATTTAAACTTCTAAAAACTAATATAGAAAGATTTTTTAGAGATTATATATATTATTATAACATATATGACAGGGACGAACTTATAGTAGATTCAGGATATTTACCATATCATTATTTAGATGGAAAAGTTTTAGATAAAGTTATAGATCTTTTTGAAAAAGAACTCGGATACAACATAATTATAGTAAAAACAACTAATTTGAGCAAGCCAGGATATCAAAAAGGCGATTTGATAAATATAAGGATTTTTGATAGAAAAACAGCAAATCCAAAAGACGTAGATGATTATTTTAATTTAAAGATGTTTACACCTCTTTATTCTTCATTTCACAATTATTATAATATAAATGGTGAAGAAAGTATGAAAAAAACAGAAACACCTTCGTATATATCTTGCCTTAATGTAAATAATAGTTTGTTATTAGATGATGATAACGATGACAAAATTGAAAATGTAAATGAAAATAGTATAAATGTAGAAAAAGACATATTAAAAAACGTAGCATACCAAGATGAAAGAAAAGATATTAAGGTAGAGTTGTAAGTATAAAATATGAAGCAAAAATTAAAAAAGGTCAATAAAAAAATATATTTGATTTTTATTATTGCAATTGTTATATTAGTACTTATATGCTACGTTACTACAGGAAAAAGTACTACAGTTGAAAATTTTGTTTATAACAAGATAGCTATGTGTACTACACCAAAATTTACTGTATTTCAGAAGTTTATTTCACGTATTGGAAGTGCTAGTTTTGTGTCATTTTATTGTTTTTTACTTATTTTATTTAAGAAAACTAGAAAGAGGATTGGAGTTGCAACTTCTATATCAGTATTTGTGTCACAAATTTTAAATATTATCCTGAAAAATATATTTAAAAGGCAAAGACCTAGTATTAATCCGCTTGTGATTGAAAATGGGTATAGTTTTCCAAGCGGTCATGCTATGGTAGATGCAGCCTTTTATATAATTATTTTACTAATTATTTTAAAATATGTAAGGAATAACAAAATAAAATACGGTGCTATTACATTTTGTATTTTTATGCCTATTATCGTTGGATTTTCAAGAGTTTATCTAGGAGTTCATTATTTATGTGATATTCTAGTTGGATATTTAATAGGTACACTTATTGCGATGACTACATATTTGATTATTGAAAGAATAAATAATAATCAAATAAAATTGTTACCTGATGGTAAAGATAGTAAACTTTAATTGGTTATTGTGGATAGTGTGAATTATGTGAATTATTTTGAAAGAATTTTAGAATTAAAAAATAAACTAATTAATATATAGTATAGTATAGTATCACTTGCTCTTTTAGTGGGTGATATTATTTTATATATTGAAATGTATTGTAGATTATGATAATATATAATGCATAAGATAGTAGCAACATACAATAAAGTTTAAAGTAATATTTTTTATTATAGTAAAATTATTGCTAGATATAAAAAATAAGATTTCATAAAAAATATGAAATCTTAGAAATGGCTGGGGTAGCTGGATTCGAACCAGCGAAATGTCAGATTCAGAGTCTGATGCCTTACCACTTGGCGATACCCCAATTTACTTATTCATTATATAACAATAAATATAAAATTTCAATATTATTAATGATAAAATTTTTAAATTTTATTTAAATCAAAGTTTAGGTGATGAATTTGGAAAATATAGAGAAAATAGTAAAAAAAATAAATATACCTGATGATTATATTGAGTATTTTGGCAAATATAAGGCTAAAATAAATAATAAGTATTTAGAAAATTTAAATGAAGAGTCTAAGAATAATGGAAAATTAATACTTGTTACAAGCATTAATCCTACACCATATGGAGAAGGAAAAACAACTCAATCAATTGGAATTGCTATGGCGTTAGATAAATTAGGCAAAAAAACAATGCTTGCTTTAAGGGAACCTTCACTTGGTCCTGTATTTGGAGTAAAGGGAGGTGCTATAGGTGGTGGAAAATCAACTATATTTCCAGAAGATGAAATAAATTTACATTTTACTGGAGATTTTCATGCTATAACTAGTGCTAATAATTTACTTTGTAGTGTTATTGATAATCATATTTTCCAAGGAAATGAATTAGAAATTGATGAAAATAGTATAGCAATAAAAAGAGTAATTGATATGAACGATAGAGCTCTTAGAAACATAACAATTAATATTGATGGAAAAAAGGAAAGCAAAATGCAAAGGAATACTGGATTTGAAATTACAGCTGCTTGTGAACTTATGGCAATATGTGACCTTGCTACATCAAAAGATGATTTAAAAAATAGAATTGATAATATGTTAGTTGCATATACTAAGGATGGAAATCCATTATTTGTGAAAGATTTTAATGTTACAGGTGCAATGCTTGCTTTACTTGAAAATGCTATAAATCCAAATTTAGTCCAAACTATAGAAGGAACGCCATGCCTTGTACATCTTGGACCTTTTGCTAATATTGCACATGGTTGTAGTAGTCTTATTGCAACAAAGATTTCACTTAAGATTGCAGATTATGTAGTAACAGAAGCTGGTTTTGGTGCAGATCTTGGAGCAGAAAAATTCTTTGATATAAAATGTAGAATTGGAGATTTAAAACCAGATATTGCGGTAATTGTTATTACTACAAAAGCTTTAAAATATAATGGTGGGGTAGAGAGTGATAACATATATGAAAAGAATATTCAAGCTTTAGAAAAAGGAATAAAAAATTTAGAAAAACATATTGAAAATATATCTAAGTTTGGCGTTGATAAGATTGTGTGTATAAATAAATTTGAAAATGATTTTGATGAAGAAATTGATTTTATTCAAGAGCACTTAAAAAATATGGATATAAAATCATATATTTCGTCGTGTTTTAGTGATGGTTCAAAAGGTGCCATTGATGTTGCAAATGGTATAATATCCACACTAGAAGATAGTAAAACCAATTTTAAGTTGTTATATGAAAAAAATTTGGATCTAAAGAAAAAGATTGATTGCATATGTAAACAAATATATGGTGCAAATGATGTGAAATATTCAGTTGTTGCACTTAAGAAAATAGAAAAAATACAAAATATGGGGTATAGATCATTACCAGTATGTATTGCTAAAACGCCATCATCACTTACTGATAATCCAAAAATTGTTGGAAGACCTACTGATTTTTGTATAAGTATAAACGATGTGAGATTAAATAGTGGTGCAGGTTTTGTGGTAGCATATGCTGGAAATATAATGACGATGCCTGGGCTTTCTAAACATTCACAGTATGAAAAATTTTAACAGAATGTAAAAAAATAAAGGTAGGTATAGAGTATAAAATGTTTTAGCATAAAATGTTTTATACTTGTTTTTTGTGTAAATTTTATTTGAAAAAATATAAATAAAATTTACTTTTTTCAATTTATTTAATATATTTTTATTAGATTCATTAGTTAATATTGGTTGACAAATTATTGCGTTTGGTATAATATTATAATGTAGTTATATAATTATTTTAATATGTGAGGGGTTTTAAACTTATGAAAATAGACTTTTTATTTCAAAAAGATGGCGAAAATTCAATAAAAGAAGAAATTCAAAATCGTTTTAGTGACGATGTTAAGAAATTTTATATGTTTTGTGGAGATATACGTGAAACTGGATTTAGAGAAATTGAGGAAGGTTTAATTGATAAAAAAATAAAAACATATATGGTAATTGGAGTAGATAAGAAAAGTACTACTAGAGGAATGCTTGAAGATATGTTAAATTATACATCTGACGTGTATTATTATTCTAATAATGCTGTTAATGAATATTTTAGTAATATTTTGATTTTTGAGTATTCTAAATATGTATATATGTACATATCAGCTTCTAAATTGTCTGATTCTGGTATATTAGATGATAGAGTTATATATACAAGGGTTATGTTTGACTTAGCAGAAGACATAAAAGAATATAGCAAAAAACTAGAAGGATTATTAAAGAACTTTAATAATGATGAATTTGAAAAATTAACCAAAGAAAAAATTGAAGAACTAATAGAAAAGAAAGAAATATTTTCTACAAGGCAATATGTGCATACTGTAAGGAGTATTTCAGATTTTCTAGATGGTAAATCTGAGACAAAAAGTAATGATAATTTGCTAGAGGAAGATATTAAGTCAAATTCAGAAAGTAAAGATAAATTGAAGGAAAATATTGAAATTCCTAAAGTTAATTTAAATGATATTGACATAGATATAGATATTGTGGATGCTTTGCAAGATGAAGTAGATTCAAATAATAATGAAATTATAAAAAGTACACAAGACAAGTCAAAAATTGAAGATTCTTTAAATGAAAATGATGAAGATATAGATATTAAAGAGCAGGAAGAAAATGAAAAAGAGAGTATAGAAAATTTAAATGATTTATCTGATTTTGTTTCAAGTTTTATAGCTGAATGTAAGGCTGAAGAAGAGAATAAAGTAAATGAAAAAAAATATGATGATAGTATTGAGAATAATTTTGAAAATAAAGATGAAAGTAATGATGATGATACTAATTTTGATGCTAATTCATCAATAGATATTAATAGTATGTTATTTTCAAAAGCTGATATGAAATTAAAATTTGATGAGCCCGAAGAAGAAAAAGAAGACAATGATAAGAAGTCAGATAGTAGCAAAAATTCAACAAATGAAGAAACTGTAAAAATAAAAAAATTAAATTTAAATGATGTAACTAATTTTATATTTGAGCTTCCATCTAGAAATGCTAGTGGTCAAACTAAAGATAGTATTAGAATTCCAAATTATATTCAAAATACTATTCCAAAATTTTTTGGCTTAAATGAAGAAGTAAAAACTACACAAATTAATGGAGCAAATTACAAAATAAGGGATGTAAAAATTGAAGTTGTAGACGTAAAAAATAACGCAAAGTATATGGATAGATTTGCAAAAATTGTATATAAGTCTGGTCAAACATATTTAACATTTACATCAGAAGTATTGAAAAATATAGATTTTGAAGAATGTGATATTGCTAGAATCATAAAATTATCACCAGATATTTATCATATAGAAATAATTTCAAAAGATATGCAAGAATATAAGTTGTGGGATAAGGTATGTAATCAAAAGTTTAAATCTTCCAATAGAAAGTATGGAATGATGTAAATTTTGTTAACAGGCAATCATTTTAATATTTGTTAGGATTATAAATAAAGTATTTAAAATTCAAGTAATGAAATTATAGATAAAAATGGAATAATTTCTTACTTGAGTTTTTCTATAATAAAAAGGCAGTATTATTAATTAGAATTAAAAAGAGCTTAGAATAATATCCTAAGCCCTAGTGTCTTTTTTATATTAGCATTTAAGCTTATATCCTTTAAGCTCATTTTTTTTGTACTTTCCTGGATAAGCATTTTCTAAAGCTTCAAACGTACTGCCACCAAAAACTTTAGTTAGCATATGCATAAGACCGTTTTGCAAAAAGACAATAGCATCTATATTAGC
>HF992003.1:14142-21921 GCA_000433135.1 Clostridium sp. CAG:921 | reverse complement strand
TTTTTTCAATAAGCCAAATATTAGCCTCTTTTGCGGTATTGTAGTTCCAATAGTTACGTGGTACAGATGGTAGTTCCCACGGAAAAAATCTGCCTGGAAAAGCATTATTTATAGCTGCATAAGGACTTTCATTAAAAACTTTCCTCAACATTCCAAAAAGACCATTTTCAGCAAATATTGAAACAGTTAAATTTGCTTTTATCTCTTCATCGTTCCATTTTAGCTTTTCATTAATAAGCCAAATAGTAGCTTTTTTTGCTGTAATTTTATTCCAATATTTATGTGGAGAATATGAAAATTGCCACGGAAAAAATTTATCTGGAAATGCATTATTTATTATGTCGTATAATTTTGAATGGAAAAAAGTTACAAGTGTAGATAATCCATTTTCATTAAAGTGAGTAAGACGCAACTTTGTAGTTATATCTTCATCGCTAAAATTAAGAATTTCATCAATAAGCCAAATAGTTGCTTTTCTTGCAGTATCATTATTCCAGTAATTGCGAGGCAGTGATGAAAGTTCCCAAGCTTTAAATCTATCATTATATGCGCACTCTAAGGCTTTGTATGTACTGCCGTTAAATAAAGTAATTAGCATTCCACCAAGACCATTATTCATAAATGTTGACTTTGAGATATTTTCTTTTATCATTTCATCATCCCATTGTAAAACATCCTCTAGTAAAGTCCTTATAAGTATTGCTGCATTTTCGTAGTAATAATCATTACCATCTTTGAATGTTTTATTTTCGAACTTACCGCCATCATTTAATACATTTTTTAAGTAATATTGTCTTAAATTTGTAGAATTTTCCATATGGTACACTCCTATTATAATAAAAAATTTAAAATTAAATTGTTGCTTTAAATCATGAAATAAAGTCCTCCTAAACATAAATTATTATAATTATTAAAGATATTTTTACGTATAAAGTATATCATGTTTTACATAAAAAGTAAATGAATCCTTTTTAAATAAAAAATATATTGTATAAAAGTTTTAATTTGTGTACATAGTTTGATATATATAATTTTTTATGTGGGATATTATTGAAAAAAACATGTTATAGTTTTGCACTGGAACTTAACTTTACATTTAAGGTTTATAGTTATTATTTACAAAACTTCAAGCATTTTCTTGAAAATATGTAGTATTTGTAATATAATTTTAATGAAAAAGGGGTATAGGTATGCAATTAAAAAAATTGGAATTACAGGGATTTAAATCTTTTGCAGATAAAACTGAAATAGTTTTTTTAGATGGAGTTACTACAATAGTAGGGCCTAATGGTTCTGGAAAAAGTAACATATCGGATGCATTAAGATGGGTACTTGGAGAACAAAGCGTAAAAAATTTACGTGGTGGTAAAATGGAAGACGTTATATTTGCTGGTACTCAAGCAAGAAAAAAGGTGGGATTTGCAGAGGTATCTATGTATTTAGATAATACTGATTCTACGTTACCTGTTGAATATAAAGAAGTTGTGGTAACCAGAAGAATATATAGGACTGGTGAATCTAATTACTTAATTAATGGAAACGAATGTAGATTAAAAGATATAACTGAGCTATTTATGGATACTGGTATAGGCAAAGATGGCTATAGCATTATATCTCAGGGTAAGATTGATGAAATACTTTCTACAAAATCAGAAGAAAGAAGAAATATATTTGAAGAAGCATCTGGAATTGTTAAGTATAGAACTAGAAAGGAAGAAGCAAGCAAAAAATTAGAAAATACTGAAATAACATTAGCAAGGGTTAGAGATATTTTAAATGAAATTGAAAATACAATTGGACCACTTGAAAAAAAGGCAGAAATAGCTAAAAAGTATTTAGCACTTAGGGATGAACTTAAAGTTTTTGATGTTAGATTATTTATATCTATTGTAGAAGAAAATGCTAATAATCTTGAAAAACTCGATGATATGATTAGAACTTTTGAAGGAGATATTGAAAAAGAACTTAAAGTCTCTGAAGAGTATTCTAATGAAAAAGAAGCGTTAAAGCAAAGAGCACAAGAGATTTCTAGTAAAATTGAACAGACACAAAATAATTTTTATGAAATTCAAACGGAGGCTGAAAAATTAAATTCTAAAATAGATGTTCAAAAAAATACAATTTTAAACAATAAACAAAATATACTTAGAATGAATGACGAGATAAATGAGGATAACAAGAAGATAGATTTATTAAGACAAGATATAGAAAAAAGACTTGAAAAAAGAAAAAGTATGTTTGAAAGTAAGAAAAAATTTGATGAAGAGCTTTTAAAAAAGCAGGAAAAATTAAATGAAATAATGCTTACTCTTGATAAAAAAGATGTTGAAATAAGCAAAGTAAAAAAGGAAATAGATCTTGCAAATGATAGAAAATATGATTTGAAAGTCGATATAAGCAGTTTGGGAGCAACTATTGAGGCAAATGAAAAACAAATTAATGATATTAGTGAGAATAACAAAAAAAATGTATTTCAAAAAGATAGTCTAAATATGCAAAAAGAAGAAATATGTGTAAGTTTAGGAGATAGTAAGAAAAATCTTGCTACACTTGATGAGAAAATAGGGGCTTTGATTACTAAAAAACAAGCAATTACTAGTAATGTTTTTAGTATAAAAGAAGAGCATTCTAAATTAAGTCAGGAAGTTATGACACTTACTTCAAAACTAAATTATTTAAAAAATTTAGAAAATGAAAATGAAGGATATGTAAAAAGTGTTAAAGAGGCACTTGAATATTCTAAAAATAACAGTAATGTATATGGTACTCTTGCATCTCTTATTTCTACAGACGAAAAATATGAGTATGCACTTGAAATAGCACTTGGCGGGTATATGCAAAATATAGTTGTAAATTCTGAGAGTGAAGCAAAAGATATAATTGCTTATTTAAAAGAAAAAGAGTATGGTAGAGCAACGTTTTTACCACTTAATGGTATAAAAGAGGTAAGATTTGACTTAAATAGGAAAGTGACTAAATATACTGGGTATATTGGTCTTGCATCAGAGCTTGTAAAATATGATAGTAAGTTTGCTAAAGTAATAAATTTAAGTTTAGGTCAAACATTGATTGTTGACAGTATAGAAAATGCATTAGCTTTAGCAAAAGATTTTAAAAATACTTTGAGGATAGTAACACTTTCAGGAGAGTTAATAGCACCTACTGGTAGTATAACTGGTGGTAAGTCTGTAAAAAAAGGTGTAGGACTTATTGGTAGAAAAGAGAAGATAGAAAATCTTGAAATAGACATTGAAAAATTAAAAAAAGAATTTAATGAAATTTCAGAAAAGTTAGCTAGTGGAAATAATGAGATTGAAAATCTTGAAAATGAACTTTCTTTACAAAAAAGTGAAAGGGAAGAGATTAATATACAAATTGCTACTATTACACAAAAACTTGAAAATGTAAACAAGAACATTGAAAAAATAGAACTTCAAAAAGAAGAATCTAGTAAAAGTTTAAAAAATTTGGTCGAAGAAACAAACACTATAAAATCTAAAATTTCAAGTTATAATGATGAAATTTCTAAAATCGATGAAGAAAATAGTAAAAATCAAGTAGTAGTTGATGAATATAATAGATTTAACAAAGAAAAAAGTCAGGAGATGGATTTCTTAAATGAAGATATAGTAAATTTAAAAATCTCTCTTTCTTCATTTGATGAGTCAGTCGCTTCGATTGATGAAATGAAAGAAAAAATAGAACAAGACATTAAAAATTTTGAATTTTCAATTGATAGAAAAAATGAACAAATAGAACTTTCAAGTAGTAATATTAGAGTGTGCGAGGCTGAGATAGAAAATTTAAATAGTAAGATAGAAAACCAAGAAAATCTTAAAGAAAATTTCCAGGATGTTATAAAAAAATTAAAAAATGAGAAAGATGAAATAGATGTAAAACAAGAAAAAATCGATAAAAGTATTGTAGTTAGTTCAAATAATATTAACAAATTAAAAGAAGAAAAATCTAAAGTTGAAGCAAGAAAAGTAAAATTTGATATTGAACTTGAAAATACTAAAAATAAAATGTGGGATGATTATGAACTTACGATATCTAGTGCAAAAGCATTTATGGAAAAAATTACTTTTGAAGAACTGCCACAAGATAAAATTGTAAAAAAAGCAGAAGCTATTAAAAAGCAAATAAAAGATTTAGGTGAAGTAAATGTATCAAGCATTGATGAGTATAACGAAACTAAGAAACGTTATGACTTTATAACAAATCAAAAAAATGATTTAGAAGAAACTAAGGATAAGCTAAATAATTTAATTAATAATATGACTAGTATTATGAAAAGCCAGTTTTCAAAACAGTTTAAATTAATTACAGAAAATTTCAATGAAACTTTTAATGAGCTGTTTGGTGGTGGACGAGCTGATTTAAGACTCTCAGATGAATCTAACGTGCTTGAGAGTGGAATAGAAATAGAAGTTCAACCACCAGGAAAAAAATTGCAGAGTATGATGTTGTTATCAGGTGGAGAAAGAGCTCTTACTGCTACTGCACTTTTATTTGCAATTTTAAAATTGAAATCACCACCATTTTGTATACTTGACGAAATAGAAGCTGCACTTGATGATGTTAATGTACATAGATTTGCAAGATATATTGAAAAATATTCTAAAAATACGCAGTTTATAGTTATAACTCACAGAAAGGGTACTATGGAAGTGGCATCATCGACATATGGCGTTACAATGCAAGAATATGGTGTATCAAAAGTTATTTCAATGAAGATGAAATAAAAGTGTCTAAGTTATTATTATTATTATTATTATTATTTAAGATTTTCTTGTTTAAGAGGTGAAAAAATGGAAAAAGGTTTTAATAAATGTACTTTTTATTTTAAAGTTATTATTTTATTCTTGTTGCTATTTACAGTTTTTTCAAAAATTAATGCTGTAAGCTATGATGATGGTTATGTAATAAGTAAGTATTATGTTGAAGTGGTCGTAAATGAAGATAATACTTTGAACGTAACTGAAGCGATAACTGCATATTTTAATGAACAAAAGCATGGAATAATAAGAAAAATACCAATTAGGAGATTACTACGAAGAAAAGACGGAACTACGCTAAGTAGTGTTGTTAAGATAAATGATGTAAAAACGAGTGAAGAATGCTCAGTTTATGATGAAAATGGAAATAAGGTTATAAAAATTGGAAACTCTAATAATATTTACACAGGAGCTCATACATATGTACTTAAGTATACTTGCAGTATTGGAAAGGACAAAGTAAAAGGTGCAGATGAATTATATTATAGATTAATTGAGGGGCAATGGGATACAAAGGTAGGAAATATTAGCTTTTCAATAAAAATGCCTAAATCGTTTGATGAATCTTCAATTGGATTTTCAATAGGAAATAGTGAGTATAGTAGTAATAATGTTGAGTATAAGGTAAATGGAAATACTATCTATGGTACTGTAAAAACTACTTTAAATCCAAAAGAAGCATTAGCAGTTGGAATTGATTTACCAGATGGCTATTTTATTAATTCAAATAATGTAGATAATGATAAGTATTCAGTTATTGTTATTACTATTTGTATTATTTTTGTTTTAATAGCTTATGTGATTTGGTCAAGGTTTGGAAAGGATGATAAATTTACTTATACTATATCTCCTTATCCTCCAAGTAAGTATAATCCTGCAGAGGCAAACTTTTTGTATAATGGAGTAGCGGAAAAAGAAGGAGTTATGTCACTACTACTTTATCTTGCAAATAAAGGTTATTTAAAGTTAGAAGAAATAAACTTAGGAAACGTTAGAAGCTTTAAAGTTACAAAATTAAAAGAATATACTGAAGATAATGAATATGAGAAGATGTTTTTTGATGGATTATTTGAAAATGTAGATGTAAAAGAACTAAGTACTAAAGAAGTAAATAAATTAGATGAGAATATAACTAAGCAAAGTGTGACTGTATGTGACTTATATAATAAATTTTATACTACAGTAAGTGGAATTATAGGTAAATTAAATTCAACAAAAGATAAGATTTTTGTGCCAAGTTCTAAGAATAAAAATAAATGGTTTATATTAATGATTATTGCAATTTTTGTATTAATAACAGTAAAACCAGCTTTGTCTGATGGCACAAATATAGTTATAGTGTTATTATTTGCATTATTATTCCCACGGATTTAATTTAACACTTTTACTTGCAAGTTACATAGGTACAATAAAGGCTCCAAAATTAGCTGTAACTTTATCTTGTGGATTACTTGCTATAGCTTCATTGTGGTTTATAATATATCCTATATTTTCTCAAAATTTTATGGGAGGAATTGCTTACATTTTTGGAGTTATATGTGTAGCTATATTATTATACTTTATAAAAATAATGCCAAAAAGAACTGCTTATGGAAATGAAGCATTAGAAAAAATAACTGGATTTAAAAAGTTTATAGAAAATGCTAAAAATGAAGAATTAGAGAGATACATAAATGAAAATCCTGAGTATTTTTATAATATTTATCCATATATTTGTGCACTAGGAATTTCAAAAACTTGCTTGAAAAAAATTAAAAATATAAAATTAAGTAGTATAAGTGGGTGTTATATAAATAGCGATAATCCAACTATTGGTGAATTTGATCAAATATTAAAAAATACAATAGTTTTATCTCTTGGAGTTGCTACTGATGCTACTACTTATACTAGCTATGGTCGTGGTTTGGATTCAATAGGATCTGATAGTGAAAGTGGAGGAAGTTCTTGGTAGTTTTTATTAATATTTAGATTAGTTTTCATAAATAATAATAAAAAAGTTAAAAGATATATAGTAGAAATTGTTACATTTTTAATAATGTGACAATTTTTTTTGAAAATATACAATAAATTATTAAAAAAATGAAAAAAATACAAATATTTTAAATCAATAAAGACGTATATAATTTATTTATTTAAATCTTGTAATATTATTGCTAAGAAAGATTTTATATGATAGAATTTATTTGATATATAATTAAGATTAAGTAGTAGATAGATATGTAATATGATTTACTAAGATTTATTATTATATGATTTAATGTAAATTATATAATTGGAGGTGATATTGTGATAGATAGAGTATTCGTTTTTTCTAAAGATTTTGCCAAAAAAAATGGAAACGGTTCTAAACTTCGGATTATAGTTTTGTTAACTGTTGTTCTTATGTTTTCTATGATAATTTTAGAGGATAAAGTAAGCACTAACGTAATTTTAGCAGTAATATTTACAATTTTTGCTATTATGATATACTATGCTGTACTTTGGGGGATTGGTATGCGCTCTAAATCAGTAGGCTTTGCAACAACTAAAGATGGAAGAATTTTTGAAGCTATGTTTGTAAATACAAACTTAAGAATTTATTTAAGTGGACTAGCTATTGGAACTATAGCGGATGGAATTCTCAAAAATAGTAATGGAGCAGGAGCAAATTTAGGTGGTACTATTGGTAGTGTAGCTCAGCTTTATTCGATTAACAAAAATGCAGAAATATGTATTAAACATCCAGAAATTATTGCAAGCATGGTAGAAGATACTGTAAATACAAGAAGAATTAATGGCACAATGGTGTATGAAATATTAAAAGTATATGATATAGTAGATTCAAAACATTCGGTAAAAGTAAGGTGTGATTATGCAGTTTCAAATAGTGGAACAGTAATTTATAACAAAAAATTAAAGATTTATAAATCATACAATCAATTTAATGATTTATTAGGTATGTTGCAACAACATATTTCGTAAGAATTAAATTATAATAATATTAGAATAAAAAAATTTTATT
>HF992003.1:10662-14072 GCA_000433135.1 Clostridium sp. CAG:921 | reverse complement strand
GATTTCACAAAATGATCGCTTTTGTACAAGTTGTGGAAGTGTGTTGAAAAATGAAAATAATCAAGTTAATGATCAGTCAGCAACTAGGCAAGATTACGTGGCAAATAATGTAAATAGCAATATTGATAATGGTAGTAATCAAGTTGTTAATGGTCAAAATTATGGTAATACAAACTTTAATCCTGTAGGGTATAATCAAGCAAATTATACAAAAGAAAATTTTAATGCACAAAATACTTATAATTCAAGTGTAAATGACTCTGACTCAAAAGTATGTGTAATTCTTTCTATAGCTATTCCTATAGTCATGTTTATATTAAAATGGTTTGTAGGTACATCACTATATATAGATATAATTGTTGCTACAGTTGGTTTAACCTTAGCCAAAAAAGGTGAGTCATCAAGTAAGCCATTAGCTATTTTAGGTATGATATTAAATATAATTTTTATTTTACTAGTTGTAATATTTTTTCTTCTTACATTATATGTAGTTACATGTGTTGATTAATATAATTTTACGAACTAAGTAGATATTGTGTGGAAAATAAAAAGTTAAATGTATTGTTTTATCTTTCATTTTTATAGTATGTATAAGATTTGTATAATTGAAAAACTATACAAATAATAAATTCTTTTAGTAAAATTGTTGAAAAGATTTATTTTTTTAGGTAAAGTATGATTAAATGAATAATATATTATTTAAATATTTTAAGGAGGAAAATATAATGTCAGAAAAAGTAAAAGATATGCAGAAAAGATTAAAGGAGAATGGATATTTTGCGTCTGAAGAACTTTCTAAAACTATGTTTTTGTTTGAAGCTGCAGGAAAAAGGAGCAATAAAAGCATTCCTACGCTATTGCTTCAAGGAAAATCTGGATCGGGTAAAACATTTTTAGCTGAGACTTTTGCAAAAATGATCGATTCAGATGAAAGATTTGTTCAATGTTTTCCAAGGATGGGAACCGAAAATTTTCAATATGATGTCGACATAAAGGGAGCAATAAAACAAGATGCTGATAATTGTATTAAGCCAGGAATTTTACTACAAGCTCTAGAAAAATCTCATGAAAAGCCAGTAGTGTTAGTAATAGACGAACTTGATAAGGCAAGACCTGATGTTGATTCTTTTTTTCTAGATTTTTTGGAAAATGGTAGATTAACTACTGGAACCGATACATATGAAAGAGGAGATTATCCAATATATACGATTATAACATCAAATGATAAAAGACAGATAGATGAGGCTCTTTTAAATAGAAGTAAAAAAGTTGTAGTACCAAGGCCAAGTAGAGAAATGTTTCTCGAAATATTGGGCTTGCCAGAAGATCATTACATGACTTACATATATGATAAATGTCCAAATTTTTCTATAAGACAGGCAAAGCAATATTTAGAAGATTTAGAGACCTTAGACGAGAAGATTGATTTAGATGCACTATCACAATATATAAATCTTGATGAACTTGGTGTAAAATCAGTTGCAGAATTTCAACGTCTAACAAGTGAAGAGAAAATAGAGTTTGAAAGACCAAATTTAGCTCAATGTGAAGTTAGAATAAATGATAATACAGCTGCAGCACAGTGGATAAACTTACTAAATAGTGAAGATGGTGCAAATTACAAGTTATTTTCGGATGAGAATGATGACATTTACGTAGCTATAAGTACTATAAAAGATTTAAAGAGAGCTAAAGAAAATGTGGATTTTAGTGATTACGAGGGCTGGCTTGAAGATGATTTGGAATCAAGTAAAATTAAAGAGGAAAATGATGAAAATGTAATTTGGGCAAATAACAAATCAACAAATAATGGTACTAAACTTGGAATAAAAGTTGTCGGAGATACTATATTTAGGCTTGCAAAAGATAATGATAAGACATATGTATACCTTAACTCCTGGAATAAGGAATTGGAAAGCTATTTAGGAAATGACTTGCAAAAAGGTGAAAATGAATATGATAGGTATTAGGGGGAAATCATATGGCTCTAAAATATGATATGAATGCAATTTTTGAAGATCTTGAAAAAATTGCTATGGAGAAAATACAGAAAAAAGCAAATGAAAAAAAGAAAGAGGAACCGCCAGATAAAAAAGTTGAATCGCCAGAAGACGCAGAGTCTACAGAAGTAGTAGTACCGGCTACTTCAAAAATATCTGAATTAGTTCATGGTGGAGATGAAAGTTCGAAAGAGATAGAAAACTCAAAAAATGTTGCAGATGATGGTGAAAATGAACGTGACAGTAAGCTTAAAAATAATGATGAAAGTTTAAAAGAAGAAAAAGACAATGCAAAAGAACAAGAAAAAAATGAAGAAAATGATAAATCTGAATCTGATGAAAATGAAGTACAGGGTGAAAAAGAAAATACTATAGTAGGAGAAGAGGAAAAAAGCAATTATAATGGTACATCAGAGGAAAACGAAAATGATATCTTTAAAAAACAAATTGAGCAAATGTTTGTAAGAAAGTCAAATGAGATTGAAGAACTAAAGGAAAATAATAAACCAGAATATATAAAAAAGCAAGTAATTGAAATAATAAAAAAAATAGCAGATATGCACTCTGGCATTGATGTCCAAGATGGATCTGAAAGATATGACAAAAGAAAGATGATTATGCATATGCTAAAAGGGCAAAATTACAAACTTATGAATGATAAATCAGACTTAATGGATGCAAGATATGTTCAGTTTTTTATAGATACATCAGGAATTTATGGAAGTTCGAATAGGTTATTAAATAACTTATTACCAGAAATTATTGGAATTTTGGAAAGACAAGGGTATGAATGTTACTTAGCTTCATGTGGAAATGGTTTTTATGAAGAAGATGCAGAAGATGTAGAGTGTTATCATACTAGAAGAACTTTAGAACAATATCACGCAGGTATCGTAAATAAAATAGCATGTCCAACTCCTAAAACAGCTGCTAAGATGGCAAATAATGCTGAATTTTCAGTTATAGTGGCAGACTTTGATGGACTTTCTTCAATCTATGAAATGGCAGAAATGTGTGATAAGGATAAGGTACCATATTTTTTATGTACTGAAGATAGGTATCCATGGGAAGATCCTACGCTTCACAGCTGGGTTAGACCTGATAAATGTACTTACGATTTTGAACTTGTTTACGATATATCAATGGAAGGAAATCCAACTTTAGAAGAATATACAAGAAAAGAAGAAGATGAAGAATCATATTACGAAAATGATGAATATGAGGAAAGATAAAAGATAATAAATAATTATTGAAGTATTATTTAAGGAGAAAAACTATGGTAAATAGTGAAAAAATAATTTCAAAATTAGAGAGATTTTTTAATTTTGTAAATATCGATACATTTTTTAAATCAATTTTTATACAATTCTTAATTGATAAAACAAACTACCTTAATAAAATTTTTCAAGA
>HF992003.1:10319-10560 GCA_000433135.1 Clostridium sp. CAG:921 | reverse complement strand
GAAAAGATAGAAAAATATCACTCTATTTATATAAATTATGACTTTAGCCAAAAGACCTTAAAGTATTATGTTACAGGAGATTATATAGTTGCTAATACTAGAAATTTAAGTATCGATGAAAAGAAAAAATTAATAATTAATGAATTTCGAATTATGATATATAAGGAATTAGAAAAAATAGCAAATATTGTAGTTTCAAATGATGAAGTAGTATCAGCGGGGTTTTATATAAAAAGTAGAA
>HF992003.1:6268-10261 GCA_000433135.1 Clostridium sp. CAG:921 | reverse complement strand
GATATGTTAGATATATTTGCAGAAGCTGAAGTATGCGACATGTTTAATTTAAACTCATATATAAAAAGGTACGTTGATAAAGATAGAAAGTATTATGTATATGAACCGCATATTAGTAAAGTTAATTCTGAAGTGATAGAATATGCAAGGTTACTAAAGGAAATTATTGGACAAAAAGAATACCATTTGGCATGTTTAGATCCTAAATTATATACATTTGAAGTAATAAATTCATTTGAAAAAAAATATGAAACTGTTTTTTATAATGACTATGACTTTTTACTAGATGATAAAATAGCATTTTCATTAATTGAAAATTACTTATTACATATAAGAAATAAAATAAATGAAGAAAATAATTTAAGATATCATAAAGATATAACATTTGCATTAAAGCAAATTATTAAGAATTTACCAGGAAATAATGAAAATTATGATAAATTTTTACTAAATATTGAAAGCAGAACTAATGTTTGATATAATATAATTGTTGGTGGTAGTATGAAAGATATATTGCATTGCGATTTAAATTCTTTTTTTGCTTCAGTTGAGTGTCTTAAAAGACCAGAATTAAAAAATATGCCAATGGCAGTATGTGGAGATCCAAATATAAGACATGGAATAATTTTAGCTAAGAATGAAATTGCAAAAAAATATAATATACAAACAGCAGAAACAATTTATCAAGCGCAGAAAAAGTGTAAAAATTTAGTTTTAGTACAAGGATATTATCCTGATTATGTTAAATATTCTAAACTTGTAAATGAAGTGTATTTAAAATATACAGATAGAGTTGAGCCCTGCAGTATTGATGAATCTTTTTTGGATGTTACATCTTCTAAGTTCCTTTTTGGGTCACCTTATGAAATAGCGTATAAAATAAAAGAAGAAATAAAAAACAATATTGGACTTACTATTTCAGTAGGAGTTTCATATAATAGAGTACTTGCAAAAATGGGAAGTGATTTTAAAAAACCTGATGCTATTACAGTATTTACAAATGAAAACTTTAAAAAGTATTTATGGGATAGACCTGTAAATGAGCTTATTTTAGTTGGTAAATCTACATATTCAGAATTACTTAAAATGAGAATAAAAACTATTGGTGATTTGGCAAGATATGATGTATATAAATTGTCAAAAAAATTCGGAAAACTTGGAGTTACAATACATGATTATGCAAATGGGATAGATAGTGATTTTGTAAAATTATATGAAAAAAAGCATGAATCAAAAAGTATTAGTAAAGGAATAACTTTAAAGTCTGATACAGATGATGTAGAATATTTATTTGTAATTATAAAGAAAATATCTGGAGATATAGCTCGTAGCTTACGTGATAAAGGTGTTAAATGTAATGTTATTTCATTAACCCTAAAAGATGAAAATTTTAATGTTACGAGTAGACAAAGACAAATTAGTTCAACTGATTTATACCAAGAAATCGCTGAGACTGCTATTTTACTATTAAGAGAAAATTATTCAAAGGCAACAAAAATTAGAATGATTACAGTATCGGTAGTTGTGGAAAATTGTATAAATGAACAAATTAAATTTGATTCATTTTTTAACGTTCAAAGTAAGAAAAATGAAAAAATAGAAAAGGCAACTATGGTATTAGACAGTATTACTAAAAAATATGGTGAAGATAAAATAAATTTTGCAAGTATATTTACAAAAAAATAATAGTTAAGTTTAAATTTGAACTTAACTATTATTTTTGAGTATTATTGTTTTAAAGAGTCTCCTATAAATTTAATCAAGTCAAGCGGATTGCTCGTCTCAATTTTATTTTCACCGCAGTATAGACTAACACAAGTAGGAGAATACACTAATGTAAATCTACCTGATTTTTTGGTTGTAAGTACTAGCAGGTTATCTGCATACATCACAGATTTAAAATTATTTTTACCTTCTGCAATTCTTACAACAAGGTTACAGATCTCATTAAAAGCATCGATTTGCAACCTCTTTAGTTCAAAGCGGTCGTAAAACATTGATATGATATCTGCTATTGTCATATCACAGGCTCTTTTACTGTTGATTGTAATTATCCCACGGTTACCATCAAGGTAGAAGTACCTCAATATGAATTTTTTTCTTTTTCCTACAATAGAAAAAGTTGTTTTTAAATAGTCTACTTCTTTTTCTACCTTCATTGTCTTTAGACAATAATTTTGGAAAGCGGCATTTTTTAGGATCTCTAGAAGCCCTTCATACTCTGTTATTGAAAAAGTGTTCATTTAGTCTCCCTTTCTTGCAACATTAAAAGTGATACAATGCTATACTGTAATTTTTTAATGTTACATTAGAAAATTATTATTTTGTTCTGACAGAAACAAAGTACCAAAATGCTTCTGTTATGTCCTTTACATTTGAAAGCTCTATATCCCTAAACGCCGGAATTTTTATATATCCAAGCTCTTGAAAATCGGATGTAATGTATCTGTTGCTTGTGTCAAACAACATTACAAATTCTACCTTTCCTTTTTCAAATAAAAGAGAAAATTTTCTTTCGTCAGTGCTTAGATATTTTTCAGTTGACGAATGAGTATCAAAAGCTTTATTTGCAAGATACAAAATCTCGTCAACGGCGTCGAGATACTCTTTTTTTGTAAAGAGTTTAGTTGACATTGGTAATCACCTCCTTTTTGGCAAGAATTTCTTTTTAGATAGTTACTAAAAAATTTATATCACTTAGCATGAATAATTATAACATAAAATAAATTTATGTCAAGTTAAAAAGCAAAATTTTTGAAAGTAATGGTATTAATAAGTGACGTATTTTACTAAAAAGTATATATTTATTTAAGTAAAAAAATAGACACTACATTATTTCTAATATAGCATCTATTTAAAATATCATAGAAAATTTATCATAGTTTGTATAGGTAATAAGATAAAATATTAATCAATATTTTCTTTATTAGTAAACTTTTCCATGTTTAATAAATATTCCCACTTCTTGTCAATTTCTTCTTGTAAAGTAGAGATAAGATATTCGTTTCCTGGAGCAAATAAGTGTTTAAATCTTTTTTGAGTCTTTAAAAATTCTTCTATAGGTAACTTATTAGTAGGCTTGTAATTGATTTTATAAACGCCATTTTCTATTTCATATACAGGCCAAAAACATGTGTCAAGTGCTAATTTTTCTATTTTTTGCAAATCTTCTGTAGGGTATCCCCAACCCCTTGGGCAAGGTGAAAAGACAGAAATGAAAGTAGGTCCTTCTGTATATATAGCTTTTTTAGCTTTTTCGTATATATCTTTCATATTTAAAAATAAAGCACTCTGTGCAACATATGGTAAATTGTGTGCAGCCATTATTGTGGTTAAATCTTTTCTTGGTACATTTTTACCGTTCAAAACTTTTCCAGCCGGTGAGGTTGTGGTATCTGCAAAATGTGGAGTAGAAGACGAACGCTGAGTTCCAGTATTCATATAAGCTCCATTATCATAACATATATAAGTTATGTCATGATTTCTTTCCATTGCACCAGATAAACTTTGAAATCCTATATCAAGAGTTCCACCATCTCCACCAAAAGCTAAAAATTTAGTTACATTGTCTTTATTTATTTTTCCATCTCTTTTTAACTTGTTATATGCACGTTCAACTCCTGACAATGTAGCAGAAGCACATTCAAAAGCAGTATGGATAAAAGATACATTTTTCCAGGAAGTATATGGATATAAAAAGCTAGATACTTCTAAACAGCCAGTTGCACATGAAACAACTGCGTTGTCATTTTCATTTAAAGCACGAAGAACCATTCTAACAGCAGGAGGAGCACCACATCCAGCACACATTCTATGACCAGATACAAATCTTGAGTCTTTATTTAATACATCTTTTAAGTTATATGCCATTTTAAAATCCCTCCTTCTTAGGTATTTCTATTCCAAGGTAATTTTTTATGTTAAATTTTTCTCCAAATGATATTTTTTGAAGTTTATCAAATACTTCTATAATATTTTCTTTAGTTACATCAG
>HF992003.1:4506-6218 GCA_000433135.1 Clostridium sp. CAG:921 | reverse complement strand
TAATTTACGGCGGGTATTTTTTTACCATATGAATACATAGCAGCAGTAATTTCTCCAAAAACAGGACCACTAAATCCATTTATACTATCGGATTTATCAAGTATTGCAATAGATTTTAGGTTAGAAAGTGCTAGAGCAATTTCTGATGCTGGGAGAGGTCTAAATGTTCTAGGTTTTAGCAGACCTGCTTTTATTCCTTGACTTCTTAGTGTATCAATTGCATCTTTGGCAGTTCCAGCAGTTGAGTTTAAAACAACTATTCCAAATTCAGCATCATCTAACATATATTTTTCAAATAAATCATACTTTCTACCGCTAATTTTATAATATTCATTTGAAATTTCTAAAATTGCATCTTTTGCATTTTCCATTGCATTAGCAAGTTCTATTCTATGTTCAAAATAATTTTTTTGCATGTCAAGAGGTCCCATAGCAATATTTCTTTTCTCATCTAGTAAGTATTCATCAGGTATATATTCACCTAAAAATTCTTTTACTTTTTCCGTTTCAAGTAATTCTATATTTTCAACTGAATGTGATGTTATAAAACCATCATAGCATACCATCACTGGTATTTTTACTTTTTCTGTTAATTTTACAGCCATTATTGTGTTGTCATACGCTTCTTGGTTATTTTCACAATATAACTGTATAAATCCACAATCTCTAACTCCCATAGAATCAGAATGGTCATTATGTATGTTTAATGGAGCAGACAACGCACGATTAGCGCAAATTAATGTAAGTGGCAATCTCATTCCTGACGCTATATATAACATTTCAAACATATATGCAAGTCCTTGTGATGAAGTAGCACTCATAACTCTACTTCCTGCAGCTGATGCTCCAATACATGCAGACATAGCACTATGCTCACTTTCAACTGCAATAAATTCTGAGTTAACAGAACCATTTGAAACAAAGTTTGAAAAGTATTGAGGTATTTCTGTAGATGGAGTAATAGGGTAGGCAGCAACTACATCAGGATTTATTTGTTTCATTGCTGTTGCAACAGCTTCATTTCCACTTAATCTTTCACGTATTCCCATTATGATTCCTCCTTTGCATCTTTCATTTCTATTGCTTTAAAAGGGCAAACTTTTGCACATATTCCACATCCCTTGCAATAATCTAAATCAATTTTAGTAAGTATGCCATCTTTTTGAAATATACATCCTTCTGGGCAATATGGTACACACATAAGGCAGTTTTTACATTTATCATTTAAGTGAACGGGATATCTATTTTTCCAAGATCCAGTTTTAATTTCCAAAGAGTTTCCACTAGTAAGTATTGTAGCTCCTCTTCCTTTTATATTTTCCATTTAAAAGCCTCCTTTTACTTCGTTATATGCTAATTTTATTGCTTCCATATTAGGTAAAATTACCTCTGGTTTTCTGGCAAATTTGTGCTTGAAGGATTCTTCCATGTTACATAGTAATTCATCTTTAGTCATTATATTAGTAATTTTTACTATTGCGGCAAGTAGGGAAGTATTTGGAAAGTTTGCACCAAGTAGATCCTTGCTAATTTTTGATGCAGCAATTTTAAATACTCTACCTTTATATCCATTTAGATCTTCTTTTAGTTTTTCAATTTCTTTTTCAGAATTAATTAATAGTGCTCCTTCTTCTTTTAAGCCATCTGTTACATTAACACTTTTTAGCAAAGTATCATCTGTTACAACAACAAAATCTGGTTCATAAATATTT
>HF992003.1:3385-4485 GCA_000433135.1 Clostridium sp. CAG:921 | reverse complement strand
GAGTGAAGTCTAATGGGTTTGTCACTTATACGATTATATGCAGTAATAGGTGCACCCATCCTTTCTGGTCCGTATTCTGGAAAACCTTGAATATATTTTCCTGTATTAAAAGCAGCATCAGCAAGTAGTAAAGAAGCTGTTTTAGCACCTTGACCTCCACGTCCATGCCATCTTATTTCTATCATTATAATCCTCCTTTTTTATTATTATATTTATTAAATTATATATTATTTTTATAGTTTTATTAATGTTAATTATTGTATGATATATATATAAATAGTATACTTTCAAAGTTTGAAATAGTCAAGGAAAAAATATAAAAAATTATGATATAAACTGTAATATAAACTGTAAGCAAAGTAAAAAATATTTAAATAAAGAATAAAAAATCATCACCAAAATAGTGATGATGATTCTTTTTCAATTTAATTTTTTAAGAAGTTTTGTTATTTAATACTTCTAACAGTTCTTTTGACCTTTTGGTAAAAAAATCAATAATTTCAGTGTCATTAGAATTAGAGGTATTTAACGAAACATACATATCTGAAACTGTTGTTAAAATTTGAGCATTTGTTGAAACTAGCTCATCCAAAATTTTAGCTGCTTTTTTTAAGCTATCTTGAAAATTTTGATCTTCAAAATAATCGCGATAGTTGTAGAAAAACTCCGCTAGCCCCGCAATTTTAATAATGTTCTTCCAAAAAACATTCTTGAAGTTAATTAATGCGATAGTACATTCTGTATGAGCATAACCGGAAAGAGACATATCGATTAGTTCATTTAAAGCTTCTGCTTGTTCAATGAATAGTACTCCATGTGATACAGTTTGATGTAGAAGGTCAGAAATTCTAATTCCACCAAAACTTATAATTGCGTAACGCCGATCTATTCCTTCATAGTCTTTCCTTATCTCTTCTAAGTAATACTCTATGTCATGTTGCTTACTAGTGTTACTAGTGCTTTCTTCAGTATCACTTTTTCTTTTTTTTATCAGGTTACTAAATATACCTTTTAATATATTTAGTACATTTTTTATTTTGAAATTTTTTTCTTTTTTCAATCTTTTCTTGATTATGCCTTTAAATAACATTAGGTAATTT
>HF992003.1:3204-3349 GCA_000433135.1 Clostridium sp. CAG:921 | reverse complement strand
AATAACCATACCCACTATTGCTAGTACATTCATACAAAATATTTTTGACTTAATCGCCTCTAAAAAAAATGTAAATGTGTAAATGGCTAAAATTATAGCAGAACAAATATTAAAACATATAGCTTTTTTTTCTCTTTCTTTCACG
>HF992003.1:1407-3187 GCA_000433135.1 Clostridium sp. CAG:921 | reverse complement strand
CTTTTTTTTCTCTTTCTTTCACGTTTTTTTCCTCCAATGTTAAAATTTTTAATGACGAAAATTGCACCTAATACACACTAAACCTCCTTTTAATAAATTGTACTAAAAATTTAATATAAAACATACATATTATTATATCATTGTGACATAAATATGTCAAGTAATGATAAATGTATGCCTTTAATTTTAACATTTTTAGATTTTATTTAGCGGATGGAAAGTACGGTAGATTATATTTTAATTAAAGTATTTATAAGAAAAAAATATATAAATGATGAAGGATTTAAGCATGTAAAGCAGGAAAGTGGTTTTAGCATTTATGATACCAAAGACAAATTTGAAGATTATGAGTATATTACTAGTGTTTAATTGAAATATTAGAACTTATATAAAATGTAAAAAAACTACATGCAAACTTTAATTTTGCATGTAGTTTAAACTAAGATTACTTACTTTGTTTTGGAGTAATTTTTTCAAGTCCGCCCATATATGGTCTTAATACTTCTGGAATTATAACACTTCCATCTGGCATATAATTATTTTCCATTATAGATATAAGCATACGTGGAGGAGCGACAACTGTATTATTTAGAGTATGTGCAAAATAGTTTCCATTTTCGCCTCTTATCCTTATACCTAGTCTTCTTGCTTGTGCATCTGTTAAGTTAGAACAGCTTCCTACTTCAAAGTATTTCTTTTGTCTTGGTGACCATGCTTCAACATCGCAAGATTTTGCTTTTAAATCTGCAAGATCTCCACTGCAACATTCAAGAGTTCTTACTGGTATTCCCATACTTCTAAAAAATTCAACAGTATAAGACCACATTTTATCATACCAAGTCCAACTATCTTCTGGTTCACAAACTACTATCATCTCTTGTTTTTCAAACTGATGTATTCTATATACACCACGTTCTTCAATTCCATGTGCTCCTTTTTCTTTTCTAAAGCATGGTGAATAAGATGTCATAGTATATGGCATACTTTCTTTTTTCAATATTTGATCTTTAAATTTACCAATCATTGAATGTTCACTTGTGCCAATTAAATACAAATCTTCACCTTCAATTTTATACATCATAGCATCCATTTCTTCAAAGCTCATAACTCCAGTTACTACAGAACTTCTTATCATGTATGGTGGAATACAGTATGTAAATCCTTTATTTATCATAAAATCTCTGGCATAAGTTAAAACTGCTGAATGAAGTCTGGCTACATCACCCATTAAATAATAAAAGCCATTTCCTGCTACTCTTCTAGCGCTATCTAAATCAAGTCCACCTAAATTTTCTAAAATTTCTCCATGAAATGGAATTTCATAATCTGGAACAACAGGTTCACCGAATCTTTGAATTTCAACATTTTCAGAATCGTCTTTTCCAACTGGAACAGATTCATGCATAATATTTGGAATTTTCATCATGATTGCCTTAATTTTATTTGCATATTCTTCTTCTAATTTTTCATTTTGATCAAGCTCAATATTTATTTTTTGAACGTCATTTTTTACTTTTTGAGCTTCTTCTTTATTGCCAGATTTCATAAGTTCTCCAATTTTTGAACTTAGGTTTTTTCTTTCTGATCTTAGTTTATCTCCATTTTGCATTATTTCTCTATTTTCTTTATCTAATGCTATTACTTCGTCTACCATAGGTAGTTTTTGATCTTGAAACTTTTTCTTGATATTTTCCTTTACAATATCAGGATTCTCTCTTAAAAATTTTATATCTATCATGTTTTCCTCCTTATATAATGAAGTATTTTTATATTTTCTTTT
>HF992003.1:0-1392 GCA_000433135.1 Clostridium sp. CAG:921 | reverse complement strand
ATTTTTATATTTTCTTTTAACATGAATCATTATATAATATTTTGATAAAAAAGGCAATAAATTTAGAAAAATATAGGAATAAGTATAAAAAACAAAATAATTGCAAGGTATATTACAATTATTTTGTCTTTAATTTATATATTAAATTAATTAAAATTTTAAAATTGGATAAATTAATTAAAAATCACAATTATACAATATTTTTTGACCTAATATAAGTATAGGTTATTACATATAGTTTGAAAGTAAAATTAAAAGTAATATAGAAATATATATAAATAAGAAAAGTGAAAGACCAATTATACCTGTTATAATGCCTGCTTTTCCAAGTTTACTTCCAAATTTTTTGACTGAGTTTGCTCCAAAAACTATAGCTAATATTCCACTAGGTAAAGCTAGGTACCAAAATAGCGCCGTGACTATTGAAATTATTCCAAGTGTAAGAGAAGCAGCAGGAGCAGCTGATTTTTTATTTAAATTATTAGTATCATCCATTATTAATCCTCCTTTGCATTTTATTTTTTATATTTAGTTATCTATTTTTAATTGACTAATTTGTTCAAGATTTTCAAGCTTGTTTACTTTAATACAAGATTGTGAAACTGTATATAAGTTATCATCTATATATAGTCCTCTTAATAATTTTGTTACAGTAGAATAAGCATATTTTGAATTTACTTTATCATGAGTTATAGTTCCTTTTAATGTGAATCCATCGTTAATATTTATTTTATACACAAAATATCCCTCTGAGACATATGATTTTTTGTAATTAGTATATGAATTTATAATAGAAGAATAAGTATCTTGATTAGTATTTATATTAAAGTCCTCATTATAGTTATTTACAGGTATGGCAATAAGCTCTTTTTCTTTTGAAAATAATAAAGCTTTATGATTTGTTAAAATTGCAGAACTTGAGCGACTATCACCAATTACAGTACTTGATATTTGTATTGGATTATTTACATCTGAAACATCAAATAATGCCATTTTCATACCAATAATACTAGATGTAGTAGAAATTACTTTGCCATTTACATCTCTTCTAATATTTTCTTTAGTTTCCATTCCAATACCAATTATATGATTTTCATCATAAGGATGTAAGTATGTACTATAACCTGGTATTTTTAATGCTCCTAGAACTTTAATATTACTTGGAACACTAAGATCAATAACATATAAAGGATCAACTGTTTTATATGTTACAAGATAAACTTTGTTTCCAATAAACCTTGAAGAATACATTTTTTCACCTTTAGCAAGGTTATCACTTCTTCCAATTTCTTTTAAATTTTTATCAAATATAACTACACGAGAACCATCGTTATCATAAAGTGCTACTCTTAAATTACCTTCGTATTCATCTAATGAAAACTGATTTATTAC
>HF992002.1:18311-19835 GCA_000433135.1 Clostridium sp. CAG:921 | reverse complement strand
CGCCCATTTTATCATTATAGAAAGCCTCACCATTAAATGAATCGAAATGACTACCAAGTATTTTATAAATTCTATTGTACTCCTTCAATGAAACCTCTCTAAAAAACTTCCACATTTTAATTAGTTCCTCGTCACCTTGTTCAAGTTTTTTAAAGTTTTTTCTTGCTATATCCATAATAGTTTCATCTTCTTTTGCAAGTTTATTAATTCTAACATAAATATCAGAAAGCACCATCAATGGATCTTTATCTATATCATACTCACTAGAAAACCTTCTATATCCCTCTATTAAAAGTCCGAACTGCCTTCCCCAATCACCTAAATGATTTATTCCAGTAACATTATATCCTAGCTCTTTATATAGATTATATAAAGAGTTACCTAGTACAGTATTTCTAAAATGACCCAAATGAAATGGTTTTGCTATATTTGGAGAAGAATACTCAACAATTATATTTTCACCATTTCCAATATTTGATTTTCCATAATCTTCTCCAGAGGCAATTATATTTTTTAATGTTTCCTTAACTGCCTTATTATCATCTAAATAAAAATTAAGAAAGCCATTAACAACATCAATCTTAGAAAATTTTCCTTCCACATTTATTGATTCTTTTATTTTGTTTGCAATATTTATGGGTGAATCCTTTAAAACTTTTGCCAAATTAAAGCAAGGATATGAAAAATCACCATTTTTCTTTTCTTTTGGTACTTCAATTTTACTAATTATTTCATCTTCACTAACACAAAAATCTATCGCATTTAATATCATATTTGCTATGTCTTTTTTTATCTCATCCACTACTATCATCTCCTAATTAATACCACTTGCAAATCGTTTCACTACATTATATATTTCATCTTCGTTATCATCATTTGCCACAATATTTCTTACTTCAAGGCCACATTTTTGACATTTATATATAATAACCTTTCCTTTTTTTGCCGTTTCTATTACATTTACTGGTTTTAATATTCCTCTACATTTATTTAGCCTATCTCCTGGCATTATATCGACATGTAAAGAATACAAACAAAAATTACAATGATCTCTTGAAGTATATCCTAATTTTTCAACTTTCCTTCCACAATTTTTACAAATAAATTCATTATCATTTTTTATAAACATATATATTCTCCACTATAACACTACTATTTAAACTTTAACTCTGATGAAAGTACTTCAATAAAATTATCATTTTTAAATTCTATTATGTCGTATTTAGCTTCAAATTCTTTTACTTCTTGAATAATAACTTCATTTGTTCCATCATTATTTAAATCAGCTATAAATTTAAAAGAATAAATTGGCCAATCAGAAGATTTTTTAAAGTTCTTTACATAGCTATATTTAATTATTTTACTCTCCCCTGTATTTGCAATATATATAACAGCACTATATCCTCCAGAATATTTACCTACTTCATTTGTTATGCAAAAAATTCTTCCTATATTATTTTGATTTAAGGTAACATCATGTATACTATTTATTTTAACACTGCTATTTAAAATTCCATATATACC
>HF992002.1:4922-18250 GCA_000433135.1 Clostridium sp. CAG:921 | reverse complement strand
AACATCAACTTCTTTTTTTGCAGGTTCTGGCATAATATCCTTATCTGATGAAGCAACAGCTATAAATTCACTAGCCCTATCAGGCGTATTTACATATGCATACATAGTAGAAGTTGCTGTATCCTTTTCCTGTGATGTAAGTTGATATTTACCTTTTTTACCATCTTCTGTATACACATCTACATCTATATTTTTCTTGTCATTTCTAAAATAATATGACTGACTCGCTACAAAATTACCATTATATACTGCGCCAACAATTACATTATTTATAACAATAGGCGTTGAACTTTTTACCACATCATCTGACTGATTCTTAGCACTATCATCAATTTTTTCAGACACTATGTAATTTTTAGTTCCAACAAATATAAAAAAGGATACACAGATAATCAAAATTACAGTAAATATAGCAATTAAAAATTTAACTGCACTTTTTCTTTTCATTTCATTTTTCGAATATTTTTTAGCCATTAATACACCCACCTTCCAGCATCAAATGAAAACACACAACCACAATATTTTTGCATATATATTCCAATCTCTCTTGCCATTTTTTGTCCCTCTCTAAAGTGTTCTTTATAGTCTACATATTTAAATTCTATTTCAAATTCATCTTGCAATTGCTTTCCAACTTTTTTAATCAAATCATGATTTTGATATGGACTTATAGTAAGAGTAGTAGAAACCACATCAAAATTATTTTCTTTTGCATATTCAAAAACTTTCTTTAATCGCATATAATAGCAATACTCACATCTTACTTTATATTTTTTATCTTCTCCAACATTTAATGCAATGTATTTTACATATTCATTTAAATTATACTCATCTATTACAACATTTTTAACTTCTTTTATCTTGCAAAATTCAATAAAAGCATTTTTTCTTCTTTCATATTCAACCTTTGGATGAATATTTGGATTATAAAAACATGCAGTATAGTCAACCTTTTCATAAGTTCCATCAGGATTTTTCAATCCATTTTTTTTTAAGTCATTTTCAATATAAGTAAAACATGGTGCACAGCAAGCATGCATAAGTAGTTTTCTCAAATTCAGTTCATCTCCAATCCTAAATGATCATATGCTAATTTTGTAGCAATTCTTCCCCTTGGACTTCTAGATAAAAAGCCAATTTGCATAAGATAAGGTTCATAATAATCTTCAATTGTATCTTTATCTTCACCTATTGAAGCTGCTAAAGTGCTCAGTCCGACTGGACCTCCTCCAAATTTTTTTATAATTGCTTCTAACATTTGCCTATCTGTTTTATCAAGTCCAAGTTCATCAATTTCAAGCTTATCTAAAGATTTTCTTGCAATTTCAAGTTCAATACTATTTTTTCCCTCAAATTCTGCAAAATCTCTAACTCGTTTTAATAATCTATTTGCAATTCTTGGAGTACCACGGCACCTAGATCCAAGTTCTAATGCTGATTCTTCATCAATAGCTATATTTAATATTCCAGCACTTCTTTTTATAATTTTTGCCAATTCTTTTTCCGTATACAAGTCAAGTCTATGTATTATTCCAAACCTATCTCTTAGTGGAGATGACAATGACCCCGCCTTTGTTGTGGCTCCGACTAATGTAAAGTGTGGTAAATCTATTCCAATTGACCTAGCTGATGGCCCTTTTCCTATTACAATATCAAGTCTAAAATCTTCAAGTGCAGGATATAGCACTTCTTCAACAGATTTATTTAACCTATGTATTTCATCTATAAACAATATATCGTTTGGTTGTAAATTTGTAAGAATTGCAGCCAAATCACCTGGTTTTTCTATTGCTGGTCCAGATGTTATTTTTATATTTGCTCCCATCTCATTTGCAATTATAGCAGAAAGAGTAGTTTTTCCTAGTCCAGGCGGACCATAAAGCAATACATGATCTAATGTTTCTCCCCTTTTTAATGCTGAAGATATATATACTTTTAAGTTTTCTTTTACCTTTTCTTGTCCAACATAATCCGAAAAATTAGTAGGTCTAAGACTTACTTCCTCAATCTCATTTTCATCACTTACATACTCTGGTGATATCACCCTATCTTCGATCACAAAGCACAACCTCCAATCAATAACATGTTAATTATATCAAACATAAGTTTTTAAGTCAATTAAATGAGTAATATTATCTTAAATTGTTGCAATAGTAACATAAAATGTAAAAATGCAAAATATATAATACTAGGTGAATTAAATTGAAATTTTTTGTACTTTCAAAAAAATATTTTATTTTTCTTATAATTTTATTACTTATACTTATTATACTATCTCTACTCTTTACAAAAACAAATAAATCTTTAGTAGAAAATCAAGATAAAGGTCTAAATATAGTGCAAAGTACATATCAAGATACCTATAATAAAGAATTTTTACAAAAAAAATTTGAGGAAAGAAAATTATTGGCACTTACTTTTGATGATGGTCCAAGTAAATATACAGAAAAATTTGTTGAGGAATTACACAAAAGAAATATTATAGTTACATTTTTTATACTAGGTGAAAATGCAAAAAAATATCCTAATACTGTAAAACTTGCCTATGATTTTGGAAATGAAATTGGGATACATAGTTACGAACATAAGCTTTTTACAAAACTAACTGAAGAAGAAATAATACTTGAAATTGATAAAACTAAGCAAACCATTAAAAATTATGTTGATTCACCAATTACATTAATTAGAGTTCCATATGGAAGTCGAAATAAAAAAGTAGACATGGTATTAGAAAAACTAAATTTAACAGATATACTATGGGATGTCGATTCAAAAGACTGGAAATTAAAAAATACAACAAAAGTATATAATTATACCATAAAATGTATAAAAGGCAACAATATCATATTAATGCATGATACTTTTAAAACTAGTATAGAAGCTGCAATAAAACTAGTAGATAGCCTAAGTTCTAACGGATATATTTTTGTAAATGTAAGCACTCTACTTGAGTTTAAAGAATAATAATAAGCCATAATAAAAATATGGCCTATTACTTTAAATTAACTTTTGTACTAAAGTTCCTGCTCCATTGCTGTACGAAAATGTAGCATATGATCCATTAATTATAGTAAACTGTGGCATCACATGCCCTATATCGACATCGTAAATTACCGGTATATTAAGTCCCTCGAGTGCTTTTTTCATTGCTACTTCATACGTAAAATCCTCAATTATAGTTTCACTTGTTCGCCTTCCAAACAAAATTCCGTTTGCATATTTTAACCATCCCACTTCTCTTATTTGTCTAAGTCTTCTATAAAGTTCCACAGACGAAAGCTCAGCATTATCAAAATACCATATTTGTCCTTCACCATAACTTTTGCAAAATTTAGTAGTGTTATCATACTTTGTCCCTATAATTTGAGTTAATACATCAACACAACCTCCTATTATTCTACCTGAGAATTCACACCTACTTTTATTATCTAATGACTTATATACAACATTTTTATCAAATTTATATCCTTCATTTTTATTTTCAGTGTACCTACTTTGGTATTTTTCATAACTATTTTGAACTAAAGTATCACCATATTTTCCTCTTAAGAATTCAATTGTTAACATATTTGAGCTTTCCATTTTCTTAGTTGCAAAATCCCCTATATTATTTGCATTTATGGTTGCTATATCAAAATTTGTTGTTATATAAAAATTAAGTAATGAAATATCAGAAAAGCCTTGCACGTATTTTATTTTTTGATTTTTTTGTATTTTTTCTTTATTTTCATAAATATATGGTAAAATATCAATTAAAAACTCTCCACCACCTGCCGCTATTATATGTGATATACCATTATTGCAAAATACTTTTAAAAATTCACTTGCTCTAGTTTTAGCATCAGTGCTTACTAGATATTTTGAATTTCTTATATCTTTCGTTTCACAAACTTTAAATCCAATTTCTTTTAAATTTAGTATTGCATTATCTAGATATTTTAGATTAGCTCCATCACTTGGAGCAATAATAGCAATACTATCACCATCATTTAAAAACTTAGCATATTTCATGTTTTCCTCCTTAAGTTAAAACAACTAGGAAGGTTGCTATATAACAACTCTCCTAGCTTTACAAATTATTCAGTAAATTTTATAGTTTGTTCTTTAGTTAATTTATCATCTAAATATATTTTAAGTATAGCGGTCTTATACCCATATATAGTAATCTTAGCTGTTTTTTCGTCCGCATCAAAGTCTTGATTAAATATTTGATTTGTAGCCCCACCATCTATACTTGCAGTAACCTTTACATTGATTTTATCCTTATCAAGAGGAGTACCACCTTGAAGTTCTAATAAATCAAGTGTTATATTTTTTGTAATTGTAAGTTTATTTACTGTAATTTCAACAAGTGCTCCTTCTTTTAACGACTGATTTTGTGGATAGTTTTGTAAAATTACTACTCCATTTTGTTTGTTTTTATCTTCACCATATTTTATAGTTACAGTAAGTTTTAAATCTTCAAGTTCCTTTTTAGCATCTTCTTCAGTTTTTCCAAGTACACTTGGCATTACTACTGTAGCTTTTCCATCACCTTTACTAACTTTTAATTTTATCACACTACCATATGGCTTTTCTTCATCTTTAACATCTTGTGATATAACAATACCTGCCGTTACCTTCTCACTTATTACTTCTTCAACTTCAACTTTAAATCCAAGAGTATCTTCAAGTTCATATCTTGCTACTTTTATATCTTTTCCAGTAACATCTGATGCATTTACTAATCTTTGTCCCTTACTTACTACAACGGAAATCTTCTTATCAGTAGTCATAGTTTTAGCCTCTGGAGTTTGTGATATTATAAACCCTGCTTCAACAGTATCATCATAAGAAACTTTCTCTTGTGATATTTCAAATCCTTGTTCTTGATATAATTTTACCATTTCATCAAAATTCTTATCAACTAAATTTGGAACTTCAACTTGTTCATTTGCTTTTCTATCATTTTCGGCTTTTTTTACAAGTTTTAAAGAAAAATAACCTATTCCTCCTAGGACTGCAATAAGAGCAATAATAGATATTATCATAACTATTATCTTAGTTTTCTTTGTCTTTTTAAATTCTTTCTTTTCACTTTCATCACTTATATTTTCACTATCATTAGATACTTTTCCAATTCTAGCATTATTTAATACGTTTTCTGAAGCATCATAATTTATTGATCTACGTGATTGTCTCGTTCTTAAGTTTGGTACTTCATTTGGAATATCAACATTAGATAAAATAGGAATCACTTGCGTTGCTCCAGCCTCTACAGAAGTTTCGTTTTTCTTAATCATACTATTTGGCATTTTTAGTGCAATTGAAATGTCTTGTAACATTTCAGTAGCACTTTGATATCTTAAAGCCGTACTTTTTTGCATTGCCTTTAAAATAATTTGATTTAATGATGGCCATACACTTGGATTGACTACAATCGGTTCAATTGGTTCTTCTTGTATCTGTTTTAATGCAACAGATACAGGAGAATCACCATCAAATGGTATTTTACCTGTAGCCATTTCATACATAACAACACCAAGAGAATATAGATCTGATTTTTCATCAACATATCCACCTTTTGCATGCTCTGGTGAAAAATAGTGAACTGAACCCATAGTGCTACCAAAACTTGTTATAGTATTACTTGTAGTATTTTGAATTTTTGCAATTCCAAAATCTGTGACCTTAGCAACCATATTTTGATTTAAAACAATATTATGAGGCTTTATATCTCTATGTATAATATGTGCTCTATGTGCTGCTTCAAGTGCGGATGCTATTTGAGCTGCAATTTTTAAAGTAAGTTCACTATCAATAGCCCCATTTTCTTCAATATAATCCTTTAAAGTTTTGGTTTCCAAAAGTTCCATTACTATATAATTTATATCACCGTCTTGTCCTACATCATATACAGAAACAATATTTGGATGCGTAAGAGAAGCTGCCGACTGTGCTTCTGCTCTAAATCTTTTTACAAACATCTCATCTTTTGAATATTCTTCTTTTAGCACCTTAATAGCTACAAGCCTATTTAATAGCTTACATCTAGCCTTATATACAATTGCCATACCACCTTCGCCTATTTTTTCTTTTATTTCATACCTAGACGAAATAACACTACCAACTAAATCCATAAGTATTTCTCCTTCTTAAAGTTTTATTACAATTGCTGTAATATTATCGCTTCCACCATTTGAATTTGCAGTTTCTATTATTTTTTCAACCACTAAAGAAAGCTTATTTTCTCGTAATATTTCTAGTAATTCTTTATCTTTTAACATATTTGTTACTCCATCTGAACATAGTAACAAATATCCATTTGATTTTTCTAATAATTCTACCTTTACATTAACATGTCTTACCACACCAACAGCTTTAGTAAGCATATGTCTTTGTGGATGCGTCTTAGCATCTTCTTTTGTAATAACATTTTTTCTAATTAATTCATTTACATACGTATCATCAACAGTAATTTGACAAATATTTTCTAGCTTATCATCAACTTGATAAAGTCTACTATCACCAACAGATGTATAGTATACCTTATCCATTATCTTAAGTACTAATACAACAGTTGTTCCCATACCTTTATACTTTTCATCTGTTTTTTCAAGTTTAAAAATCTTTTCATTAGCAAATGTTAATGCAATCTCTATCATATTACAGACCTTTTTTTCATCTAGCTCAACAATTCTAGACAAATTTTCTTCTATATAGTTAGAAACGCTTTCGACTAAAATTTTACTTGCTACTTCACCACTTAAATATCCACCTAATCCATCTGCTACTATAAATAACGAAACACAATCATTGTATTTTTTAGCCAAATATGAGTCTTCATTATTTTTTCTTTTTCTTCCAACATCTGACTTTGCAAAAAATTCCATATATTTACTCCTCATCAAACTATATTATATCTTTTTGATTTAAAACATTTTTTGTACATTCATAACTATTCTTTCTTCAAAGTATAATTAGTTCCTTCTATGTACTTTTTTCTTAACTGACCACACGCAGCATCAATATCAGATCCAAGTTCTCTTCTTACAGTAGTAACTATACCACAAGAATTAATTGTATTCATGAAATTTTGAATTGACTTTTCTGTTGCTTTTTTATATAACCCATTTTTTATCTCATTTACTGGAATTAAATTCACATGAGCTAACATACCACGTAGCAATTTAACAAGTGACATGGCATCTTCATATGAGTCGTTTTTTCCATATATAAGAGCATATTCAAAACTAATCCTTCTGCCAGTTTTTGAAATATAAAAACGACATGCGTCTAGTAATTCTTTAATGCTATATCTATTTGCTATTGGCATTATTTCTTTTCTTTTTTCATCTGTTGTAGCATGAAGTGAAATTGATAATGTACACTGAATATTTTCCTCTGCAAGTTTGTAGATATTAGGAACAATTCCACATGTTGAAAGACTAATATGTCTAGCTCCAATATTTAAGCCCATACTATCATTAATAATTCTAACAGACTTTACAACATTATCATAATTATCAAGTGGTTCTCCTATTCCCATATATACAACATTTGAAATTTTTTCATTTGTATATCTTTGAACAGTTTGAATTTCCCCCTCGATTTCAGAGGCTTTTAGACTTCTTTCAAACCCCTCTTTAGTAGAAGCACAAAATTTACATCCCATCTTGCAACCAACTTGCGTAGATACGCAAAGTGAATTTCCATAATTATACCTCATAAGCACAGATTCTATTGCGCAATTATCTCTTAATTTTATAAGAAATTTCATAGTTCCATCCTTTTTTGAAGTCTGTACTTCAATTATGTCCATATTCAATATATATGCCCTTTCTTTTAATTTTTCTCTTAGTGATTTAGAAATATCACTCATATCATCAAAACTTGTTACTCCAATTTTATGTATCCATTTAAAAATTTGTTTTGCATGAAACTTTTTTTCACCAAGTTCTTCAATATACTTTTCTAATTCTTCTAAAGTAAAGTTATTTATATCTACCATTTCAAAACTATTTTTTACTATATTATCTTTTTTTTCACATTTATTTTGACTAGTTTTTATACTATTTTCTTCCATTTTTTCACCTATTTCTCTATAAATAATACTACAAAAAATATATTTTTTCAATAAATAATATATTTTTTTATACATTATATCATATCATTTGTTTTTTTAAAACAAAAAATGATGCAGAAACTATACAATTCCACACCATTAATATTAAAATCTTATACTTATTATTTTATTTTTTTTCATTTACAAACAGTTTATAACCATTAAAATCAATATTACTGTATGTTGAATCTTCATCTAAAAAGCTTGTAAGATACGTATTTGCTGTTAATTTTATAGAAGAAGTTGAATCAATTTTTAAAGTTATACTCTTTGCTTCATTTGATGAATTAATCGTTCCTTCATAATATGAACCTTTACTCATATTAATATCTAAAGTCGAAATTGAGTCAACTATTACCTTTAGCCTTTTGGTTTTCATAACGAAGTTATGAAAATACTGTGAAAATTATACAAATTATACAACTAGTCTTACTTATTTTTTGAATTCTTATACGTTTTAGCTTTAGATATAAATTCTCTAAAAAGTGGATGTGGTCTATTTGGTCTTGATTTTAGTTCTGGATGAAATTGTGTACCAATAGCCCATGGATGATCTGCTATTTCAACTACTTCAACTAATTTATTATCTGGAGATACTCCAGCAATTATAAGGCCATTTTTCTTTGCAAAGTCTCTATAACTATTATTAAATTCGTATCTATGACGATGTCTTTCATATATAAGATTTTCTTTATATGCCTCATAAGTTTTAGTATTTATATCAACACTACAAGGATATTTACCAAGTCGCATTGTTCCACCTTTTTCTTCAACATTTATTTGATCTTCCATTATATTAATTACAGGATGCAAAGTATTTTCGTCAAATTCTAAACTGTTTGCCTCCTTAATCTTTGCTACATTACGCATAAACTCAACTACCATAAGTTGCATTCCTAAACATATTCCAAATAAAGGTATTTTATTTTCTCTTGCATACCTAATAGCAGCTATTTTTCCGTCTATTCCTCTATTTCCAAAGCCACCAGGTACTATCACACCATCAACACCATCTAAGACTTTATCAACCGGTTCTTTTTCAAGAACTTCAGAATCAATCCATCTAATTTTTACATCTACATTATTAAAGTTACCTGCATGATTTAACGATTCATATATAGATATATATGCATCTTTTAATGATACATATTTACCAACAAGTGCTATTTCCACGCTATCAGTTATATTATCTTTTTTCTTACATAACTCATACCAAGTGTCCAAATCGTTTTTTGTTTCTTTTAATCCTAATTTTTTCATAATTATCTGTGCGACATTTTGATTTTCAAACATCATCGGAACATCATATATAGAACTGGCATCTAGATTTTCTATTACATCTTTCTCACTTATATTGCAAAACAATGATATTTTCTTTTTTATTTCTTCATTTAATGGAAAAGATGTTCTAGCTACAATTATATCAGGTATAATACCAATACTCATTAGTTCTTTGCAACTATGTTGTGTTGGTTTAGTTTTTAGCTCTTCAGACTTTGGTAAATACGGTATTAAAGTTACATGCACAAATAGAACATTCTCTTTTCCTTCTTCAGCCCTTATTTGCCTTATTCCTTCTAGGAAATGTTGTGCCTCTATATCACCTACTGTACCTCCAATTTCTGTTATTACAACATCACTACCAGAAATCTTACCAGCTTTTTTTATGGTATCTTTTACTTCATCAGTAATATGTGGTATAACTTGAACTGTTTTTCCAAGATATGCTCCTTTTCTTTCTTTGTTTAATACTTGCATATATAATTTTCCTGTTGTCATATTGCTATATCTATTTAAATTTTCATCAATAAACCTTTCATAATGTCCAAGATCCAGGTCACATTCTAGTCCATCATCAGTGACGAAAACTTCGCCATGCTGACAAGGATTCATTGTGCCTGGATCTATATTTAAATATGGGTCAAATTTTTGAATAGTGACATTTATCCCTCTAGATTTTAACAATCTTCCAATTGAAGCGGCAGTTATTCCTTTACCAAGTCCAGAAACAACACCACCAGTTACAAATATATACTTTGTTTTCATAATACCTCTCCTTTCAAATATAGTATAGATTATATGATAAATAAAAAAAATTTTCAATACTAAATAAAAGAATTTTAACATTACAAAATGGGAAAAAAATATTGGTGGTTAAACTGATAACCACCAATATTTTCATTATAAATAACTAATAACTAATAAATTACATATAGTCTACCTCTCTTAGCATCTCATATGTACAGTCATCTAACCGATCTATGGCCTGCTTAGAAGAAATGTCTAAATTATTTGCTAAATCATCAAACCTATCTAACAGGTCTTTTGAAAAGCAACCTTCTGCATATGCAGAAAGTTTTATCTTAGCCTTAACAGCGTTAAACTTGTCAAGGTTTGATAAAATATGTCTTAACGGTCTTTCTAGTTCATTTAATTCAGGATACTTAACAATATTATCACGCATAGTAGAAACAACCAATCTATCGTAATAAAAAGTATCCATATAGCTATACAAAAAATCTTTAGAAAATTCCATGCTATCTGTCAGTTGCCTTTTTAATTTTTTTAGTGCAACTGTAGCTTCGCTTGAAATTACCATCTGTTCATTGCTTTGAATTTTAGTGATTGCAGGTGCAACCCTTCCAGCCCATCTTTCAACCTTAGAACGGTAAGAATTCAACTCCTCTACCCGTCTTCTTAAACTCTCCACTTCTGACTTAATTGCCTTTTTTTCCATTTCTCCAATCCTCCTACTATAGAAAATTTATATATATATTTACTGCATTATTATTCTATCACTTATTATAATTTATGTCAACACATTATGTAAATTTTTTTATCATAAATATCTTTTTTTATTCCAAACACCTAACTCTAATGCATATTTTATCAAAAATATAGCCTAGCAAAAAATATCTTGCTAGACTATTATCATAATTACTTATTTGCATCAATAAAAACTTTCTCATAAGGTTTTACATATCCAAGAGTGTCACGAGCTACCTTTTCAATATATTCATCTGTATTTATAACAGATTTTTGTGAATCATAGTATTCAACCAATTTGTTTTTGTTTTCTATATCAGACTCATACATATCAATTTGCGAATCATATTTATTTAACTTAATTTGTTGATCAAACATAGTGCCAATAAAATACGCAACAAAGGCTAACACAACTATATGAATAAATTTAATTTTTCCATTTTTTTTATCATTTTTCATCAAACAATCAAACCTCTTCTTTGTGAATCTGCGTTTTCTTAGCAGTACTCTTATGTAAATAGCATAGCACATTAGAAATTATTTTGCAACATTTTTTTATATTTTTTTTGAAAAATTTAAATATTTTTGTAATTATTTGTAAATGTAATTTTAATGGTGAAATCAAAAAATTATTAAAATTAATCATCTCTTTCATAGAAAATTTATACAGCTTTAAAAATACCTTACTAAGTAAAGATATATACACACATATTCCAAGTATTATTGCAATAAATATATAAAATCTTAAATTAGAGTCCAGTATATATACTATTGAAGCAACTATTATACATGTTACAATTGTAAAATATATTATATCTTGTAGCATAACAGAAAATGTGCTTTTCCTATGCTTTATTGCTCTATAAGCTCTAAACATGTCAAAAATTAAAGATATAACAATTCCAATCATTATAAACTGAAAAAAGTCAATCAACTGTTCTGTTACACTATACATATTACACCTTACTTAAATAGTTTATTCATAAAGCCTGATTTCTTGGCTTGATTTATATCACTATATGCTACTGCCGTTATTTTTCCTTCTACAATTAGCTCATTATTTTCAAGATTTAGTTTATTCATTTTTAAATCATCACCTTTAATTGTTAAAATTCCTAAATCTGTCTGCGCAAGTACTAACTCATCGTCAAAACTATGTATATCTATAACACCGCTTACCGTAACTTTTTCTCTGTTTTCCATTATTATGTTTTGATTTGTAATTTGTTTATTTAATTTTTTATCTTCCATATTTACACCTCTTCATTTTCTATACTATTTATATATTCAATAAATATTTAATTATTCCAAAATACTTTAATTTTCAATTTATACATATAAATATCTTTTTTCGCTTGACATAATAAATTTAGTGATATATAATATTCATGCGATTGTATTACATATTTTCACCAAAACTTTAATAAGAAAAGGAGAAAAAACTATGAAAACATTTTATTTAAGTAACTATAATTTTTCAAAAGAAATGGAAAATACATTAAATGAATTTTTCACTAAATCTTTTGAAAAAGTAATTCCTCTTGCTAGTCTTCCGCTGAAAAAAATTTTATGGAGACTTACATATGATCCACTTATCGAAGACGAAAAAACATTCGATGAAAAAATTTACGTAGAAAAAATTCTAAAACAACTTAAGGAATCAGATGAGCCTTACAAGGAAGCTGAGAAAGTAGTAAGTTGTATATTGGAATATTCACGTTCAAAGAAAAGATTCTTTTGGATTGACATGGAATCAAGTAAATTGCAACTTCCAATCTCAGAAGTTGCCAGCGCAATTTTGATGCAAAGAATTGATTACATGCTTTCACACAAAGAAAGAGAGGATATTATAGCATGTATTAACAATTTAAAGCATGATTTATCCAACAAAAGATTTGGCGGAATAAGAGCAATTGGTTTTAATCTTCATGAGGCAAAATATTTAGAGAACAGACTAAGTGAAGATAATTTAAAAGCTTTGTCTAATTTTATATATGAAAAATATAAAAAGGCAAGCAAAGAAGAAAAAACGCCAATAGTCGGTAATTACACTTCAACAAATACTGATACTACTGTGTCTTCACTTGATGATGTAGATCATCCACTACCTTCACTTATTGAGCAGACTCATGAAAACGAAGGTAAAGCAAATAATACTTTAATTGAAGAAAGTCTAGAATCAAAATTAAGCGAAATTAATATTTCACAAAAAAGCGATTCTGCAAAGGCTGACTTTATTTCTACACTTGCAGTTCTTAATACCGTATTAATTGACCCAACTGATGTCATTAAGAATAAAGAGATTGTACTGAACTATCTTAATTCAGTTAAGTCTTTATTCGAAGCTGGTTTTAGTGAGTATGAAATTTCAAAAATTCTTGAAAATAAAGAATATGTTGAAAAATTTTTATCTTTTAGGGTCAGCTAATACTTAAACTCCCAAATGTACAAAACATTT
>HF992002.1:0-4857 GCA_000433135.1 Clostridium sp. CAG:921 | reverse complement strand
TGTTCTATAAAATCTCTAATCGTAGCAGCTTTTTCAAATTCATAAGCTCTAGCATAACTCATCATCTCTTTAGTAAGTCTATCTATGGTCTCCTCAACAGATTCTCCCTTTTTAACATCTACACTTTTGTCCTCATTTTCCTCATAAGTAGCCTTAACACTATCGCGAATTTCTTTTATAATTGTTTTTGGAACAATACCATGAGCATCATTATACTCCATCTGAATTTTTCTTCTTCTATTTGTTTCATGTATTGCATTATCCATAGAATCTGTAAGTTCATCAGCATACATTATAACATGTCCATTTGCATTTCTTGCAGCACGACCTATTGTTTGAATAAGTGATCTTTCACTTCTTAAAAATCCCTCCTTATCAGCATCAAGTATTGCAACAAGTGATACTTCTGGGATATCCAAACCTTCTCTTAACAAATTAATCCCTACTAAAACATCAAATTTTCCAAGTCTTAAATCTCTAATAATTTCAAGTCTATTAAGTGCCTCTATATCAGAATGCATATATCTTACTTTTATTCCTTTGTCAGATAAGTAACTAGAAAGTTCCTCTGCCATTTTTTTGGTAAGTGTAGTTACTAAGACTCTTTCTTTTTTCACTATAGTTTGATTAATATTGTTCAGTAAATCTTCGATCTGTCCATCTGTTGGTTTTACAATAATAAGTGGATCCAATAATCCTGTTGGTCTAATAATTTGTTCTACTACTTGCTTTGTATGTTCTTCTTCATATATCGATGGTGTGGCACTAACAAACAATGTTTGCTTTTTCTTGCTTTCCCATTCTTCAAACCTAAGTGGTCTATTATCAAAAGCCGAAGGTAACCTAAAACCATTATCAACAAGAGACTCTTTTCTTGCTCTATCACCATTATACATTCCACGTATCTGTGGTATTGTAACATGTGATTCATCAATAATAGTTAAAAAATCATCACCTAAATAATCAAATAAAGTATACGGTGTACTTCCAGGCTCTCTACCAGAAAGTATAGCAGAATAATTTTCAATTCCTTGACAAAATCCAGTTTCTTTTAACATTTCAATATCAAAATTTGTCCTTTGTTCTATTCTATATGCCTCAACAATCATATCCTTTTCCTTAAAGTACTTTATTCTTGCATCTAACTCTTTTTTTATTTTCTCTATTGCTTTATCAATCTTTTCTTGCGGAATTACATAATGAGATTTTGGATATATAAATTCATGTTTAGAAGTAGCTTTAATCTTACCAGTAATACTATCAACTAAACAAACTCTATCAATTTCATCACCAAAAAATTCCAACCTAATTATCTCATCACTACTACTTGCTGGAAATACATCCACCACATCACCTTTTACACGAAAATTCCCACGCAAAAGTTCAATATCATTTCTAATATACTGCATACTTATTAATTCTTTTAAAACTTCTTCACGTGATTTCCTCATGCCAGGCCTTACAGACAGTACCATACTTGAATAATCCTCAGGTGAACCTAACGAATATATAGAAGACACAGAAGCTATTATAATAACATCTTTTCTCTCAAAAAGAGCTGCTGTAGCACTATGCCTTAGTTTATCTATCTCATCATTTATACTACTATCTTTTTCAATATATGTATCTGTAGATGCAATATATGCCTCTGGCTGATAATAATCATAATAGGAAATGAAGTATTCTACAGCGTTTTCTGGAAAAAATTCTTTAAATTCACTATATAGCTGTCCTGCAAGCGTTTTATTATGTGTCATTATTATAGTAGGTTTATTTAATTTTTGAATAACATTTGCCATAGTAAAAGTTTTTCCAGACCCAGTAACTCCTAAAAGAGTCTGTGCATCATAACCATTTTTAAATCCTTCTACTAACTTTTCTATAGCCTGTGGCTGATCACCAGTTGGTGTAAATTTTGAATGCAATTTAAACATATTTACCTCCGATTAGAAAATAATACACTAGCATTATATCAAAATTACATATAGCTTTCAATAATATATAGCTATAATTATAAAAATACCGCTGGGTACATCACCCAACGGCAAAACTATATTTTACACTTCTAAAATATCTAACTTAATCGCATTATTATTTACCATGAAAATGTAAATCAACTGCTGAACAATAAATCTATACTTAACTTTATCCCTATCACTAGACTCATCACATTCTCTTACAGTTTCATCAATTTTATCAAACATCTGAGACTTATTAAGATCCTTATAATCACTATAATTTAAAACCAACTCTTGTTCAACTAAAAATCTAACACTTTCTTCATCATCAAACTCAACAAAAGCATAGTCATCAAACTGTTCTCTTACCTGAGCTTCAAAATGTTCCACAAGACTCCTTGGTACAGATATACTACTATCACTTAGCAAAAACACAATATCACAAATCTGAACCCAAACCTGCCTAACATCATCACTACACTTAATTAATTTCATAAAAGCTCCTCCTTAACAAATATGTTAAAAATAAAAATAACAACACAAATATTATAACACCATCAAAAAGTAAAATCAACAATTCAACAAAATATTTCAGAGTTAGTTTTATAAAAAAATTAATTTGAGTTAAATTAATAAGAGTATAATTAAATATTTTTCATATCTTAAATAATAAATGCTCTGAATAATTATTACTCAGAGCACTTATTTTATAAGTAAAATATACAATTCTTAGCTACTTTATAAATTCTTGCAAACTACTTAACAAAAATTCCGTTTAGTTCACTTTTTATTTTTTCTAAAAATTTCTCAAATTTAATATTATCAATTTTTTCCCCATTACGATTTCTTATTGATAAAGTATTGTTTTCAACTTCATTTTTTCCAACAACAATCATGTATGGTACCTTTGAAAGTTGAGCTTGTCTAATTTTATATCCAATCTTCTCATTTGCTGAGTCTACTTCAACTCTAAAACCATTTTTACATAACAATTCTTTTACATTTTCTGCATATTCAACTTCATTTTCAGATATTGGTAAAATAACAACTTGCACTGGTGACAACCAAAGAGGAAATGCACCCTTTGTTTCTTCTATCAAGAAACACATAAATCTATCCATAGTTCCAAGAATTGCTCTATGAATAACAACAGGTCTATGGGGTTTACCATCTTCGCCAATATATTCTAATTCAAATCTTTCTGGTAAAAGAAAATCTAACTGACAAGTAGAAACAGTTACATCATGACCTATGGCTGATTTTAATTGTACATCTAACTTTGGACCATAAAATGCAGCCTCTCCTTCTGCTTCATAAAAATTAACTCCAAGTTCAACTAATATCTCTCTTAATTGCGATTCCGCTTTTTCCCACATTTCGTCATCATCAAAATATTTTTCCTTATTATTTTTATCTCTCAATGATAACCTAAAGCTATACTCTTCAAATCCAAAATCCTTATAAACAGCCAATATCAATTCAACAACTTTTTTAAATTCAGCTTTTATTTGGTCTGGTCTAACGAACAAATGCGCATCATTTTGACACATTTCCCTAACTCTTTCAAGTCCGCAAACAGCCCCACTATCTTCATATCTAAAATCATGTGCAAGTTCTCCAATACGTATTGGTAAATCCTTATATGAGCGCAACTTGTTCTTATATATTAACATATGATGAGGACAATTCATTGGTCTTAATACCAGTTGTTCACCGCCTATATCCATTGCTGGAAACATATCATCCTTATAATGATCCCAATGCCCACTAGTCTTATATAATTCAACATTTGCAAGTGATGGAGTATACACATGCTTATATCCCAAACTAACTTCTTTATCTACAATATATCTTTCCAATAGCCTTCTTACTGTAGCTCCATTTGGAAGATATAATGGCAATCCTGATCCTACAAGTTCGTGAGTCATAAAAATTTCTAGATCTTTTCCAATTTTCCTATGGTCTCTTTTTTTTCTTTCCTCAAGTAACTCTACATATTTTTCCAAATCTTCTTTTGTTTCAAATTCAGTTCCATATATTCTATGAAGCATTTTATTATGTTCATCACCACGCCAATAAGCGCCAGTAATACTAAATAGCTTAAAAGCTTTTACACCTTTAGTGTAAAGTAAATGTGGGCCAACGCACAAATCAACAAATTCCCCTTGTTTAAAAAATGATATTTCTTCATCCTCTGGCAAATCATTGATTAACTCAACTTTGTAAGGTTCATTCCTTGATTGCATAAGTTCAATTGCTTCTTCTCTTGACAACTTAAATCCCTCAATTTTTAAGTTTTCTTTTACAATTTTCTTCATTTCTGCTTCTATTTTTTCTAAATCTTCTTGTTTAATATCTAAATTGTCAAAATCATAATAAAATCCATTCTCTATTGCTGGACCAATAGCTAACTTAGCACTTGGATATAGCCTTTTTACAGCTTGTGCCATAACATGAGACGTTGTATGACGAGCTATCATCAAATCGTAATCTCCTTCAAAAATTTTTCCATCTCTATCTACGTATTTTATTGACATTACAAAATTCACTCCCTCCTGAAACAGTACAAAAAAACCCTATGAGCAAGACAAAATACTCATAGGGGTACAAACTATTATTTGCACGGTTCCACCCTAAATTTCACTTAATTAAAAAAACAAATGCTCGCTCCAGGCTAGTCTTCAAAACATACTTACTCTCGATCAGCTCTCAGCCACGACTAATCCTCTCTATATAGCAGTCTACATTTCTACTCTTCCCATCACAGCTTACAATTTAATTATAATCCACAACTCATAAAATGTCAAGTAAAAAATTAATCTCGTAAAGGATTTCCTTGACCATCTTTATCAATTGAACCAGATATTATCAAAATTCCCTCTATTAATCCCCAAATAGA
>HF992001.1:763-2631 GCA_000433135.1 Clostridium sp. CAG:921 | reverse complement strand
TTATTACTTTTAATATTATTCTTTTGAATCCTGTGCTTTATTTTTAACCTCTTTTGGCTTGTTTGCCCTATATAACTCAAACCAGAAATTAGCACCTTCATTTTCCTTGCTCTTTACTCCATAATTACAATTATGTGCAATTAAAATATCTTTTACAATTGAAAGCCCAAGTCCAGAACCAGTATCAGATCTTTTAAAATTTTTATTTACTTTATAATATCTATCCCATATATGCTTAATATCTTCTTGTTTAATTCCTATTCCGTTATCAATTACTTCTGTTTTTACAAATTTTGTATTTGAAGTAATTTTAATTTTTATAATCTTCTTCTGTTCGTCCTTACCACTATGATTTATTGCATTAGATATCAAATTAAATAATACTCTTTCTATTTTTGTTTTATCTGCAAGTACATATATATCCTTTGGCATGTCCACTTCAAAAGAACAATTTTCACCTTCATGAACTAATTTAAAATTATCAACTATTTTTTGTACAATGTCTGTATAGCAAAACTTCTCTTTTTCTAAAACAGTAAGTCCAGATTCTATTTTTGACATATCCATCATATCATTTACAAGTCTTGTAAGCCTATCTGTCTCATCAATTATTACCTGTAAATGCTCTTCTCTTTTTTGCTTATTATCACCTGATAAATCCCTTATCATTTCTGAATATGCCTTAATCATTGTAAGTGGAGTTCTTAAATCATGTGATACATTTGCAATCAATTCTTTTCTTATTTTATCTGTTTTAGCAAGTTCATTAGCCGTAAAATTTAGCGTATCTGCTAATTCATCAATTTCAGTATAACCAGCCTTTTCAAACTTTACATCAAAATTTCCAATAGCCATTTTCCTTGCATTTTGTGTTATTTTAGTAATTGGTTTTGATATTCTTTTTGATAGGAATATTGATACTATTGAAGAAATTATAAGTGCCATTATCGTAACATATACAAGTTGACTTTGTAAAACTGATATAGTTGAATCTATCGGATCAATGGATGTAACCATAACAATACATACATTTTTATCTTTTATAAGCTTACCATAAACATATATTTCACTTTTAAATTTTTGATCTTTAAAAGTATAGCTTACTTTATCAGATGAACTTTTTAAGATTTTTTCAACAATTCCAGTTATTTTTTCTACTATTAAAGGTCTTGTTGGTACCTGATTAGACAAATTAGTCGACGTAGAATATTTAATATTTTCATCCAAATCATACACAAATATACTAGATGCATTTTTATATGCAATACTGTCTATTATATCTTTTATATTTTCCTCATCGTAATTTCTCTCTATTTGTTCAACTAACTTTGAAACTTCAGCCTTTTTCATAGAACTATAATAACTTTGTAGAAGTATAACTTGCATAAACCATAAAATTACAAATATTGAAATTGCAAAAAATACAAAATATCCCCACAATTTTAACGTAAGAGTATATGTTTTATTTTCATTTGATGTTACTTTAAAATTATTCTTCAAATTTATACCCCATTCCTCTTACAGTTATGATTTTATCACGATATTTTCCTAAACTATTTCTAAGCATCTTTACATGTGTATCAACAGTTCTGTCCTCTCCAAAAAAATCATATCCCCATACTTTATTTAATATATTTTCTCTAGACAAAGCTATATTTTTATTAAGTACAAGATATTGCAATAAATCATATTCTTTTGGTGTTAGATCTTTTTTTACTCCGTCAACAAATACATTTCTTGCAAGCATATCAATCTCTAGCCCCTCATAAATATATTTATCTTTATTTTCTTCTTTACTTTCTTTTTTATTTGTAACTCGTTGTAAAATAGCATGAACTCTTGCCATTAACTCTTTTGGACTAAATGGT
>HF992001.1:249-754 GCA_000433135.1 Clostridium sp. CAG:921 | reverse complement strand
TTGGACTAAATGGTTTTACAACGTAATCATCAATTCCTATTTCAAATCCAAACAATTTATCATATTCTTCAGAACGTGCTGATAACATTATAACTGGAACTTGTTTTGTTTTTCTGATTTCTTTTATAGCAGAAAATCCATCTAACTTTGGCATCATTATATCCATTATTATTATATCAAAATCTTGATTTTTGCAAATATTAACTGCTTCCATACCATCTTCTGCTTCTGTAACCTCATATCCTTCAAACTCTGCATATTCCTTTATTACATTTCTTATTTTCTGTTCATCATCTACTACTAATATTTTCAAATTAACTCCTCCTTAAATTTACCTACTATAACAATTATATTGTTAAATTGTGATAGTTTAGTGATTATTTTTTATAATTTTATGTAATATATTCTTTATGCATTTTCACTACGTTTTTTATTTAAAATTAATATAATTTGATTATATAATATGTTAGATTATTTTTCAACAAAAAGTTACAAGCCATTTTGA
>HF992001.1:0-241 GCA_000433135.1 Clostridium sp. CAG:921 | reverse complement strand
AAAAAGTTACAAGCCATTTTGAAATAATTATTGTAATTTTAACTGGTTGTAGTGCAAATGACAACACTTTCTATTATTATGAACACTTAATTATATTTAAACCTTAATTTTAGCTTACATAATTTGTAAATTACTTTTAACGGTTTCTTTTTATTCCTTTTTGCTTCATCTCTTTTTATATTTTCTTTCTTTATTTTTCCATATTTTGTAATTTTATTTACTAAATTTTTCCATTGCTTAT
>HF992000.1:23383-24532 GCA_000433135.1 Clostridium sp. CAG:921 | reverse complement strand
TAAAATTTTTTAGAAAGTTAGTATTTATACTAACTTTCTTTTTTCCTTTCATTTGTTGATTTCAGGTTGCTATATATTTTTTCTTGTGATATACTAATGGTGTATAAATTATATATTTTTAAATATAATTTATTGTACTAGGAGGTAAGTATGGAAAATAATGATGTAAAAAATGAAATAGACTCTTTAGTAAAAAGAGCAAAACAAGCTGAAAAAGACTATGAAAGCTTAAATCAAGAACAAATTGATAACATAGTAAAAAAAATGTCTATAGCAGCTGTAGAAGCACATATGAGACTTGCTCAAATGGCTGTTGAAGAGACTGGTAGAGGAATTGTAGAAGATAAAATAACCAAAAATATATTTGCATCAGAGTATGTTTATCACAGTATAAAATATAACAAAACAGTCGGAGTAATAGAGTCTAATGAATTAGACGATTATGAGATTGTTGCAGAACCTGTTGGAATTATAGCAGGTGTAACACCTGTTACTAATCCAACTGCTACTACTATATTTAAATCTTTAATTGCTGTAAAAACTAAAAACCCTATAATTTTTGGATTTCATCCATCTGCCCAAAAATGTAGTGTAGAGGCAGCAAAAATTATTTTAAAAGCAGCAGTTGAAGCTGGTGCACCTAAGGATGCTATAATATGGATTGAACATCCTTCAATTGAGGCTACTAATGCACTTATGAATCATAAGGACGTAAAAATCATACTTGCAACTGGTGGTACTGGAATGGTTAAAGCTGCGTATTCTTGTGGTAAACCTGCACTTGGAGTTGGACCTGGTAATGTACCTTGTTATATAAATAAGAGTGCTAAATTAAGAAGAGCTGTTACTGATCTTATACTTTCAAAAACTTTTGATAATGGTATGATATGTGCATCAGAACAGTCAGTAATAGTGGATAAAGATATATCTTTGGAATTTGAAAGCTTAATGAAGGAATATGGTTGTTATTTCTTAAATGAAAAAGAAGCTAAAAAACTTGAAAAGTATGTAATAGTTGAAAAAAATGGTGTAATATCTATTAATTCTAGTATAGTTGGACAAAGTGCGTATAAAATAGCTACAGAAGCTGGAATAAAAGTAAAGGAAGATACAAAAATTTTACTTGCTAAACTAGATGGTGTTGGTGAT
>HF992000.1:22481-23371 GCA_000433135.1 Clostridium sp. CAG:921 | reverse complement strand
GCTAAACTAGATGGTGTTGGTGATGAACATCCTCTTTCAAGAGAAAAATTGAGCCCAATTCTTGCTTATTATGTAGTAGACAATTACAAAGCTGGAATAGAACTTTCAGAAAAACTTTTATGTTATGGTGGACTTGGACACTCAGCTGTAATACATGCACAAGATGATGAAGTAATTTCTATGTTTGAGCAAAAAATGAAAGCAGGAAGAATTATAGTAAATTCACCTTCTACACATGGAGCCATAGGTGATATATATAATACCAATTTACCATCACTTACACTTGGTTGTGGAACATTTGGTGGAAATTCAACTACTTCAAATGTTTCAGCGGTAAATTTATTAAATATAAAAAGAGTAGCTAAAAGGAGAGTTAATATGCAATGGTTTAAAGTTCCAAGTAAGATATTTTTTGAAAAAGGTGCAATATCATATTTGAAAGTTATGAGAGATATTTCAAGAGTGTTTATTGTAACTGATGAAACAATGGTTAAATTTGGGTATGTAGATAAAATATTATATTATTTAAGACAAAGAAAAGATAAAGTTCATTGTGAAATCTTTTCTGAAGTTGAACCAGATCCGTCTTTTGAAACTGTAAAAGAGGGCGTAAAGTTAATGAATTTGTTTAAACCAGATTGTATTATTGCACTTGGTGGTGGTAGTGCTATTGATGCTGCAAAGGGAATGTGGCTTTTATATGAACAGCCTGATGTTGACTTAGATGCACTAAAGCCAAAGTTTTTGGATATAAGAAAGAAAGTATATAAGTTAGAAGATTTAGGAAAAAAAGCTAAAATGGTTGCTATACCAACTACTAGTGGAACTGGTTCTGAAACTACATCTTTTGCAGTTATATCTGATAAAGTAAAAAATATGAAATATCCAAT
>HF992000.1:8153-22462 GCA_000433135.1 Clostridium sp. CAG:921 | reverse complement strand
CAATAACTGATTATGCACTTGTCCCTACAGTTGCAATAGTTGATCCAGAGCTTGTATATACTCTTCCAAAAACAGTTGTAGCAGATACAGGTATGGATGTCCTTACTCATGCAATAGAAGCTTATGTATCTAATATGGCAACTGATTATACTGATGGTTTAGCAGTAAAAGCTATGGAGCTTGTATTTGAATACCTAGTAAGATCATACAACGATCCAAATGATAAAGTTGCAAGAGAAAAAATGCATAATGCAAGTACTATTGCAGGAATGGCATTTTCAAATGCATTTTTGGGTATAAATCATAGTCTTGCTCATAAACTTGGTGCTGAATTCCATGTTCCACATGGAAGAACAAATGCTATTTTACTTCCATATGTTATAACGTACAACGCAAAAATGCCATCAAAATTTGTTTCTTTCCCTAAATATGAGTATTTTATAGCAGATAAAAAATACGCTGATATAGCAAGAAGACTTGGATTAAAATGTAGTACCACTCAAGAAGGTGTTGAATCTTTAGTAGATGCAATAAGAGATTTGATGAAAAAATTAAATATGCATACAAGTTTTAAAGAAGAAGGAATTGAAGAAAAATTATATATGTCAAAAGTTGATGAACTTGCAAATAAAGCTTTTGAAGATCAATGTACGACTGCTAACCCTAAGCTTCCACTTATATCTGAGTTAAAAGAGATATTAATTGAAGCTTATGATAATAATAAATAATGTGCAGTACTTAAATTGTAATTGATTTAGTCTGGAAGATTTATGTGTAACTGTGTATAAAGCAAATGAAATAAATTATTTTTATGCTACTAGTGAAAAACATTAGTAGCAGTTTTTATATAAAATGGACTACTAAAATTAGTAAAAGTAGTAGTTATAGTAAGCTTTAAAAGATACTTAATGATTTTTATTTTCTTTTTTGTTGCTAATTTTTTAGAGTTTAAATATAGATTAATTAAAATTTCTATGATATAATGTTTGTGTAACGAGGTAGATTTTATGAGTAGTATATATGATATGGATATGAAAACTAAAGATTATATAAGTAAAATAAATGAAGAGATTAATGTTAATCAAAATAAAGTATTTAGTTTGCTTTTAAAAATATCCCAAGGAATTAAAGAAAATACATTAAGTAAAGAAGAATTAGATCAATTATTTAAGGATGTCGAAAATTTAAGATCAAAAATAAAAAATAGCAATGATAGTATAAAAGATGTAGTTGAAAATATGAATAGACTACAAGAATTTGAGAAAAAAGAAGAAAAAGAAAATTCTAGCTCTCTTGAAGTTTTATCTATAGATTCAAATTCTAAAGAGGAAGCAAATGTTAGTGTTACTAATGATGTTGCAAAAAATCATTCTACTAGTCAAGATTTGAGTCAAGAACAAGAGATTTCTACTACAGAGGAAATGTTAAAAACAATTGATGAACTTAGCAAATCATTATCTAAATTAACTAGTGCTGAATCTTCAAAATCTGTAGAAGAAAAAACTACATTTGATATGCCAAAATCTTCAAAAATTAAGAAAAGAAATTGTAAAGATTGTAGTGACGATGAAAAGCTAACTAAAAATAATGAAGTGCAAATGATTGTTGTAAATGAGAAAAGTTTATCTAATAAAATAAAAAAATTGTTTATTAGATTTGAAAAAATTTTGAAGAAAAAGTAGTATTGGCGTTTATTATATAGATTTATTAATTAGTACAAGGTTGACATGCAATAAAAAAATAGACTAAACATATTATGTACAAAGGAGACATGATATGTTTAGTTTTTTTAATGCTTTGTTTTCTAATATATTGTTTCTATTTGGATATATTTCAAGTAGTAATTTATTTCCAGAACCATTATCAAAAACAGAAGAAGAATATTACATAAAAAAATATTTGCAGGGGGATAAAGAGGCAAAAAATAAACTTATAGAACATAATTTAAGACTTGTAGCTCATATAGCTAAGAAATATTCTTCTAATGAACAAGAATTAGAGGATTTAATTTCAATTGGTAGTATTGGCCTTATAAAAGCAATAAATAGTTTTAGTGGTGAAAAAAATTTTAAAGTATCAACATATGCAAGTAGATGTATAGAAAATGAAATTTTGATGTACCTTAGAAGTTCCAAAAAGATAAAATCTGAAGTATCTATGAATACAATAATTGGAACAGATAAAGATGGAAATGATATGGAATTACTTGAGATTCTTGATGTTGATACAAAAGATGCTATCGATACTATATATAATAAAGCTTTAGTAAAACAAGTAATAGAGTATATAAATGAAAAACTACCAAAAAGAGAAAAATATATAATGGAATTAAGATATGGATTAAATGGAAAATCACAAAAAACTCAACAGCAAATAGCAGATGAACTTGGAATATCTCGTTCTTATGTTTCTAGAATTGAAACTAAAGTACAAAACAAATTAAAAAAGAACATAAATATGGAATAAAAAGAAAAATAAAAAAATTGAAATTTTGACATTTAATTAAACTTTTTTTATTGTTTGGTATTATGTTTACATTATATAAAAAATAGAATAGTAGCTTAAGTTTTGATTATATTAAACTTGGCTATTATTTTTACTATCAATTTATATAAATTGGTAATTTACATTAATTAAAAGTGAAAATTTTGTGAAAAAATAACTGTTATTTTTATTATAAAAAGTCATAGAAAATATGTAAAATAAAAAAATTATGTGAAGCTTAATACCTGTTTAACTAGGTTAGACTTTCAAAATATAAAAATACTTGATAATGCTTGATTGTAACTATTTTTCATATGCGTATGATTCATATTTTTTCAATGTTGAAAATTAAATTATTTTGTGATAGAATAGTGGCAAATTTATTAGTATTATTAAGAAAATATGTATCTGATAAATTAAAATTTTAGAGGTGAATATGATAAATTTACTTTTATGTGGAAATGAAAAAGTGTTTGATGGAGCTCTTAGTCAACTAGTATCAATTATAAATAGGACAAAGTCTGCTATTAACTGTTATATATTTACTATGGATGCTACAAGATTAAATGAGAATTTTAAACCTATTACTGATCAACAAGTGAAATTTTTAGATAAGGTGGTAAAAAGAAAAAATATTTCTAGTAGTGTAAAAAAAGTAGACGTTACTGATATATATAATAAAGAATTTATGGGATCAAAAAATGAAACTGCTTATTGTACACCATATACATTATTACGTTTGTTATCTGATTTAGTATTTGAAGATATAGAAAATATTGAAAAACTGTTATATTTAGACATTGATATTATGGTTGGTGGAGATATAGCAAAACTATATGATATAGATATAGAAGGTTATGAGTATGCTGCTGTAAAAGAAAAGTATGGCTGTTGGATGATAAGACCAGATTATATAAATGCTGGTATGCTTCTTTTTAATATGAAAGAAATTAGAAAGAATAAATTATTAGAAAAATCTAGAATTTTGATAAGAAAAAGAAAGTTACTTTTTGCTGATCAAGATGCAATATTTTGGTCTACTACCAAAAAGAAAATTATTCCACGTATATATAACGAACAGTCAAAGTTTAATAAAAAAGATACAATTATATGTCATTTTTGTAAGAGACTTATGTGGTTTCCATATCCTCATACTGAAAATTACAAGCAGTGGAATATTGAACAAGTGCATAGTGTCCTTAAATGTCATTATTTTGACAAGGACTTAGAGGAGTATGTTACTTTGAAAAATGAATTTGAAGAAAGTATTAAAGATGTAATATAAAGAAGATGAATGTACAAATAATAAATGTTTTTAGAAAGGAAAATGATTTATGAAAGGTGAAAAAATAAATATATTTTTTGCTATAGATGAAAATTATACACCGTTTTTAGCTGTTACATTACAATCATTAGTAGATAATATAAAAAGTGATAATGAGTACTGTATAAGAGTATTATATGCAAAGATGTCAGAAGAGAGTAAAAACAACATTAAGGAATATGAAAGTGAAAATGTAACTATAGAATTTGTAGATTTTTCAGATATTATGAAATCTTTTTTAGATAAATTGTATACAAGAGATTATTACTCAAAAACAACTTATTATAGATTATTTATTCCAGAAGTATATAAAGATATAGATAAAGCGTTATATATTGATAGTGATGTTGTGATATTAGACGATATAGCAAATTTATATAATACTGATTTAGAAAATAATTTGGTTGGTGCTACTACAGATATGGCAGTAAGTGGTATACCAGTATTTGCAGATTATGTCGAAAAAGTAGTTGGTGTTAGAAGTTATAAAAATTATTTTAATGCTGGAGTACTTCTTATGAATTTAAAAGAATTAAGAAACTTTAAATTTCAAGAAAAGTTTCTTATGTCTCTTAATATGATAAAGTTTAGTGTGGCACAAGATCAAGATTACTTAAATAGGATTTGTAAAGGAAGAGTTAAATTTTTTGATAAAAATTGGAATAGAATGCCACTTGAGTCTGATATTGGAGATGAAGAAAATGTAAAACTTATACATTTTAATTTGGCGTATAAACCTTGGCATTTTGAAAATATTAAATATCAAGAATATTTCTGGAAGTATGCTAATAAAACAAAATATGTTGACAAAATAGCAAGTATTAAAAATTCATATACGAAGGAACAAGCAAAAAAAGATGCACTTTCACATGAGGCTCTTTTAAAACTTGCAAAAGATGAATCTGATTGTGTTGGTGATGATAGAGTACGAGGTAATATGTAATGAATGAAGAAAATCCAAAATTCAAAGAAAGACTTGAAATATTAAAAAAAATAGATGAGTACGAACTAGAAGGAAAGTTTGATGTAGATGTCGAGGAGGATCCTCCTACCATTGCACTTACTAAAGACGTAGATTATTTAAATAAAAAAATTTCTAGTAAGATTAATACAAGTATTGCAAATATTGCTGGTAAAAAATTTTTAAAAAAAATAATAAAAGAAAAAGCATTAATTATAAAACAAATAAGTGGAATTGAAAATTTAAATAATTTAGAAAGTGGTGCAATAATTACTTGTAATCATTTTAATCCATTTGATTGCTTTTCTATTGAGTATATGTTTGAAAAATCAAATAAATCAAAATCTCATAAATTATATAAAGTAATACGTGAGGGAAATTACACTAACTTTCCAGGATTTTATGGCTTCTTATTTAAAAATTGTAATACACTACCTCTTAGCTCTAGTACAAATATAATGGAAAAATTTTTAGAAGCAACAAGTCAGATTTTAAAAGATAAAAATTACATTTTGATATATCCTGAGCAGAGTATGTGGTGGAATTATAAAAAACCAAAGCCATTAAAAGATGGAGCTTTTAAAATGGCTGTTAAAAATGACGTTCCTGTTTTGCCAGTGTTTATTACCATGAAAGAAAGTGATATTGTTGGAAATGATGGATTTAATATAATGGAGTATTATATAAATATTGAAAAACCAATTTATAAAAAAGATGCAATAAGTCAAAAAGAAGCAATAAAGCATATGAAAAAAGAAAATTATGCTACTTGGAAAAGTGTATATGAGAGTTTTTATAAGATTCCACTTACATATACTACTAAAAAAGAAATTTTAGATAAATATAGTAGTATAATTGGATAAAATATATATGGTTTATAATAAAAAAGTATAAGTGAGTTAATTATGATTCAAAAACAAAGTAGTAAAAATAAAAATGATAACGAAAGGATAATATATTATAATGATGAATTAAATGATGAGTTTTCTGGTAAAAACATTATTCCAAGAAATATAGACTCAACATATAAGTATATTCATAAGAATCCATTTTGGAATATAGCATCTTTTTTACTTAGAAAACTTGTTATAACTCCAGTAAAATATATTTATCCAAAAGTAAAATTTGATATTGAAATAGTTGGAAAAGAAAAATTAAAAAAATATAAAAATGTGCCTTATTTTTTATATGCTAACCATACACAAGTATTTGCAGATACAATAATACCTACACTTGCAGTTGGAAGAAAGAGTAATAGTTTTATAGTAAATCCTGAAAATGTGTCTATGAAATACCTTGGAAATATTGTTCAAATGCTTGGTGCTATCCCAATTCCAAATAAAATTGATGGTATGGAAAATTTTATAAATGCTATAAAAAATAAAATAGACAAAAATAATGTGATAACGATATATCCAGAAGCACATATATGGCCGTATTATACTAAAATTAGACCGTTTAGTAATGTGTCTTTTAAATATCCAGTAGAATATAATACACCAGTTTTTTGCTTAACAAATACATACGTTAAATCAAAAAATTCTAAAAAGCCAAAGATTATAACATATATAGATGGGCCATTTTTTAAGGATGATAGCTTAAATAAGAAAATGCAAAAGCAAAAGTTAAGAGATACAGTATATGAGTGCATGTTAAAAAGGTCTAAAAATAGTAATTTTGAGTATATTAAGTATATAAAAAATGAAAAATAAGAGGAATAGTAATTGTAATGAAAGGAAGATTAATTATGAAAAGAGAAGAAATTGTAACTAAAGTAAAGGAAGCTTTAATTGATGTACTTGGGCTTGATGAAGATGCAAAAATAAATGAATCTGATAGGATAATTGAAGATTTAGAGGCTGATTCTTTAGATTATGCAGAATTAGTTATAAAATTAGAAAAAACATATAATGTAAAGATATCTGATGAACAATTAGCTGGAAAATCAACTGTTGGAGATATTATTGATTTTATAGAAACAATTATATAGTAGGAGAAAAGTATATATGAATATTTTAAAAAATAGTAAGATACCAGAATTTAAAATACCAAAATTTAAATTTGAAAATTTATCTGAATTTGAAAATATTAAAATAAAATTTAATAAAGAAAATATATCTTTGAAAGAAAAATATAGCAAAAGAAAGTATAAAAGAACAAATTATAAGACCGTAAAAGAGATATTTGAAAATTCTACTAGATTATATAAAGATAAAGAGTTCATTTTAGAAAATTTCAATGGTGAAAAGTTTGAAGAAATATCTTATGGCAAATTTAGAGATGATGTAATATCACTTGGAACAGCGCTTACTAATAAGTTAAACCTAAAAAAGGAAAGAATTGCTATAATAGGTGAAAATACATATGAGTGGTATGTTTCATATATGTCACTTCTTTGTTCTGGCAATATATCTGTAAATTTAGATAAAGATATACCAGATGATGAAATTGTAAATTTGGTTACTAGATCCAAGGTTTCTGCTATTATATATTCAAAGAAAAAAGCTAAAAATATTGATGAAATAAAAGAAAAGCTTACTGGCGTTAAGTATTTTATAGAGATGTATAAAGATGATGAAATAAGGAACATGACAAATAAGTCAAAATATGTTGGATTTGATAAGTTAATTAAAATTGGTAAAAAGAGAATTGCAAGTGGCGATAATAGTTTTATGAATATTAGAATTGATGAAAACGAATTTAAGGTTCTTATCTTTACATCAGGAACTACATCAAAATCTAAAGGAGTTATGATATCTAATAAAAATTTAGTACAAAATATAAATTCGATATCAGTGCTTGTAAAGTTATATCCAAAAGATAGGCTTTTTTCTGTACTTCCACTTCATCATACTTATGAATCAACTATAGGATTTATTTTACCTATGGCAAATGGATGCTCTATTGCTGTATGCCAAGGACTTAGGTATTTAATTGATGATGTTAATGCTACTAAGCCTACGGCAATGTTGGCTGTTCCACTTTTGATAGAAAAGTTATATAAAAAAATAAATGAAAGTATAAAAAAGAGTAAAAAAGATAAAATAGTAAATTCTATGATGTACATTACCAATGTCTTGAAATATTCAGGTATTGACATAAGAAGAATTGTATTTAAAGAGATTCTTGATAATTTCGGAGGAAATTTAAGAATTATTGTATCTGCGGCTGCTCCAATTGATGCTAAAATCATAAAATGGTTTGAAGATATAGGAATGGAAATGTTGCAAGGCTATGGACTTACTGAAACTGCTCCTATTGCTGCTCTTACTCCTGAATATGACAGAAAAGCAGGATCTGTAGGAAGAGCTGTTGATTGTGCAACTATAAAAATTTTAAATCCAAATGAAGATGGTGAGGGTGAACTTTTAATAAAAAGTGATACTTTGATGTTAGGTTATTTTGAAGATGAAAAACTTACAAAAGAAGTGATAAAAGATGGCTGGTTTTACTCAGGAGATATTGGATATATTGATGATAAAGGGAATATATTCATAACAGGTAGGTGTAAAAATGTTATAGTTACTAAAAATGGTAAAAACATATATCCTGAAGAATTAGAGTTGCTTGTTGGAAAATTAAAAGAAGTAAAAGAGTGTGTAATATATGGTAAAAAAAGTGAAATAAAGGATGATTTAGTAATAACAGCAAGTATATTTCCTAACTTTTCATACATTAAGAAAAAATATTTGGTAGAAAGTAGCGATACTAAAAAGATAGAAGAAATATTAAAAGAAAGAATAGATGAGATAAATGAAAACTTGCCTTTATATAAAAATATCAAAAAAGTTGAAATAAAAGAAACTGAATTTGCTAAAACAACAACTATGAAAATTAAAAGGTAAGTAAGATAGGGTATATACATATTTTCTATACTTAAAATAACAGTAGAAAATATATACAAGTATCAAAAATATAATTAAAATAATAAATAGTGGGTTAGAAAGTAAGATTTTTTAACTCACTATTTTTAAGTTTTAAAATGCATATTTTAAAAACTGCCTAAATTAAGGAAAAAACATAAATATTTACAAATTTATTACAATAATATTGCAGCTAAAACGCATAAATGGTATAATTTAGTAAAATGGAGTGATGCTATGATTGTAGATGTTTGTGATATTGGACTAAAAAATATAGATTTTACAACACCTTTTGATCCGATAAGACAGAGAAGTGCAAGAGGAATATATAATTCAAAAAGCATAGAAATACTAAGTGTTGATAAGGAAGAGTTATCAAATAAAAATTATTATAATGTTTCGGCAAGAGTAGTAGGAAATTATGTGTATATGGTAAATCTTGAAATAGAAAATACTATGCTAAAAAAATATTCATGTACATGTCCTGATGCCAATGAAGGTTGTAAATGTAAACATATACTTGCAACTTGTATGGAAATATTAGATCCACATAAACCATCTACTGAAAAGAAAAAAGATGAGATGAGAAAAGCTCAGGAAAACCTAAAAAAAGAGCGTCAAAAGAAGAGAATTTATAATGAGACTTACTATGATGGACTTAGATTATTAAATAATTATTCAGAAGATATGCTTACATTTAATGTATCTAAAAATGAAAATACATTAGATATAAATAATATATATGCTGATACCATTATTGAAGATTATTCTAAGATGAAAAATGATGCAACTTTAGATGAAAATATTATTATTGAACCACGTATAGTAGAACTTGGTAATGATTGTTTAAAAGTTTCATTTAAAATAGGCACTAAGATGATGTACTCTTTAAAAGAAATTAATAATTTTGCAACAGCCTTTAAAAATAAAAAAATATTAAATTTGGGTAAAAAGTTAAATTTTGTAGCTGATGCTAAAAATTTTGATGAAAAAAGTCAAAAAATATTAAAGCTTATATTAGATGGGGCTAAAGATATAGAAAATTATATTAATTTAAAAGAATATTATTCTAGTAGCTATTATTCATATAGAGAGAGTATAAATTATAATAAATTGTTATTTATTGGGGATAGATTGGACAGTTTTTTTGAAACTCTAAAAGATGAAAATATAGTTGTTGATGAAAAATATGGTCAAAGTAATGGAAGGTATGAGATATCAGATAAAGCTCTAGATGTAAAAGTTACGGTGACAAGTAATAGTGAAGAAAACTTTGCAATTTCTCTTGTTCCAAAAGTTAAAGTATTGGTATATTCAAATGATTATTTATACTTACTTTATAATGGAGTTATTTATAAAAATAAATATGATTATGAATTACGAAAATTAATGTTTTTGTTTGATGAAAAAGATAAAATTTTAATACCAAAGGATAGACTAAAAGACTTTGAAAATAAGGTCCTTCCAAAAATTTCTAAATTTTTTGATGAAACAAAAGAACAAATTTTCTTAGATAATAACAATAATCCAATGTATTCAAGACTTGGAACAAAGATATTTTTAGATTTAGATGATAGTGGAAACATAAAACTAGTATTAAATTTTTGTTATGGAGATAAAGAATTTAATGTACTAGAAAAAGAATATGAAAAATATGTTACAAGTAATAATATTCAAAGAAATATTAATGAAGAAAGAGAAGTACTTTATAATTTGTTTCGCGATGGATTTTCTTTGCTTGATAATTGCAATTATATGCTTATGATTGATGAAGATAAGATTTATGAGTTTTTAACTAATAAAATAGAAGATTATATGTCTAACTTTGAAGTATTAGTTAGTGAGAAATTTAAAAATAGAAAGATAAGAAGACCAAAAATTTCAAATATTTCAGTAAGCATAGAAAATGGGTTACTAAATGTTGATATGTCTAAAATTGATCTTGATTTTAATGAAATTCAAGATATACTTAAAGATTATAAAATTAAAAAGAAATACTATAAACTAAAAAGTGGTGATTTACTTGATTTAAGTAGTTCTAATGATTTAGATTTTCTTAGTGACATTTCTACTAATCTAGATATAAAATTTGACAAAATTAAAGATAAGAAAATATCTTTGCCACCAAGCAGAACATTTTATCTTGAAAAGTTGTTAGACTCTAATGAGAATATAAAAGTTGAAAAAAATGATGATTATAATAAAATTGTTAGTAATGTTGAAAATAGGAACTTTTCAGATAATATTGAGGTAAGTGATACATTTAAAAATGTCCTAAGACCATATCAAGAAACTGGATATAAATGGCTTAAAGTACTTTCAAATTATGGATTTGGAGGAATTTTAGCAGATGATATGGGACTTGGAAAAACTTTACAAGTAATAGCAATTTTGGAAAATGAAATGAAAAGTAAAGTAAAGACAACTTCAATGGTTGTATCTCCAAGTTCGCTTACACTTAACTGGAAATCTGAAATAGAGAAATGGTGTAAAAAAATTAATGTACAAATAGTATCTGGTAATGCTGAGGTTAGAAAAGAATTAATAAAAAATTGCTATAACCATGATCTAATTATAACATCATATGATTTATTAAAAAGAGATATTGATGAGTATGAAAAGCTAAAATTTAAGTATGTAATTGCTGATGAAGCACAATATATAAAAAATTCTAATACGCAAAATGCTACTTCGGTAAAGAGCTTAAAAGCTGAAAGTAAGTTCGCACTTACAGGTACGCCTGTTGAAAATTCTGTTTCAGAGCTCTGGTCAATATTTGACTTTATAATGCCTGGATATTTGTATAATTATAACAAATTTAAAACAAAATTTGAAAAACCAATACTTGTAGAAAACGATCAAAACGCAATGAAAAATCTAAAAAAGATGATAGAACCATTTATATTAAGAAGAATAAAAAAGGATGTACTTACTGAACTTCCTGATAAAAATATTACTGTATTAAAAAGTGAAATGACTTCTGAACAACAAAAACTTTATTTTTCATATATGGCACAGGTAAAAAAAGATGTGGCAGAGCAAGTAAATGAAAATGGTTTTGAAAAAAGTAAATTTAAAATTCTTATGTTACTTACAAGACTTAGACAAATATGTTGTCATCCAAGTTTATTTATAGAAAATTATGGTGGTGGAAGTGGAAAACTAGATCAGTGTATTGATATATTAAGTGAGGCTATTGATTCAGGTCATAAAATTTTGTTATTTTCTCAATACACATCAATGTTTGATATTTTAGAGGAAAGACTGAAAAAAATGGACATAAAATATTTTAAATTAACAGGAGAAACTGTAGTTGATAAAAGAATTGCCATGGTAGATGAATTTAATAAAAATAGTGAAATAAAAATATTTTTGATTTCATTAAAGGCTGGTGGGACAGGTCTTAATTTGACAGGTGCAGATGTAGTAATTCACTATGATCCTTGGTGGAATCTATCAGCAGAAAACCAAGCTACGGATAGAGCATATAGAATAGGACAAAAAAACAGTGTACAAGTATATAAACTTATAGCCAATAATTCTATTGAAGAAAGAATAAATGAACTACAAGAAAAAAAATCTAAATTGTCTGAGGAATTGTTGTCAACAGAAGAAACGTTTATAAACAAGCTATCAAAGCAGGAAATAATGTCATTGTTTGAATAGAATGAATTAGTGCTTGCAAAATAAATAAAAAAATAATGTGTATGACCTTTTAGCCATACGCATTATTTTTATAAAATGCTATTACTTTGCTATTAAGTAAAGTAATCAAAATTTTTTTTTAATTAATCAAAATCTTTTTTTATAATTCCAAAGCCAAGTTTAAGTACTTCTATTCTTAATTCTTTTTCAGTTTCAGAAAGTACTAAGTTATAATTATACTTCCTTGCTAAAACATTGATATTTTTTGCAGCTACTACTGCATTTTGGAGTGTATTTAGTTGATCATGATTTTTAATTTTTTTACCGTCATCAGCCAACATGTTTAAGTTTGTAACCTGACTTAAAAAAAGATTACTAATTTTTTCATAAGAGGAATCAAATAATTTCTTGTCCTCTTCACTCAATAAGTTTCTTAAATTTTTGATATCTCTAGGGTTCATATTAATTCCTCCATTTTTATATTAAACTATTTTTGACTTATATATTATATCACAGTACTTAAGTTATGTCAACAATTTGCAATGGATGTATATACTAATTGTAAAGTTTAAATAAAAAAGTAAATGTAAAAAGTATCAGTTTTACATTTACTTATAAAAATTTTAAATTATGTATAGATATATGCATGTTTTTATCAGTTTATATCTAGTTAATACATATTATCTAACATTGCTTTCTTTCATATCTTTTTTTTCTTCTTCTTTACTTTCTTTAGTAGATTCTTGTTGTGCCCCCACGTCTATAATTTCATGTATAGTATTTTCAATACCATATTTTTTATCAAAATCAGACATTGAATTAGCAACTCTTGCATAGTCAGAATCATTATGCTCATAATCTCCTAAATCATCTAGCTCCATTGCTGCACTGCAAGCTGCAACTACTCCAAAAGCCCAACTAGCAATTTCACTTCTTTTTTCAGCAACTTCTGCCTTTTTTCTGTTTTCCGGTCCCATAAGTTTCATTGTGTCTGCTTCAAATTCTCCTAAGTTACCATAAATCTCATCTATTCCCATGGATTTGCAGGCACGATCAGCTGTTTTTATCATAGTTATCATGTGGTCATGACTACTTTTTCGATTACTTTCTAATTGCTCAAATTGGTATTGGTAGTCTTCTACATCCTTACATCTTTCTTTAAATGATTTTAAATCTCTATTTTTATCTTCATCTTTAAATACTGCCTGTGTATATTCTACCATTGAGTGTATAAGTTCATCGATTACTTCATTTACAGCTTGAGCAAGTTCATCTTCTGGATTTTCTTTTAACTTTTCACTCAAAATTCTTTTTGCATTTGATAGTCTTTTTAAGACAGCTCTTGGGTCTTGATTTATGTTCATATATATTTCACCTCTTATGTACCACAGAATATCATATTTTAGCTTTCCAGTCAATAGTATTTTTACTAAATGTAAAAATGTTATAAATATGTAATAATTCCTAGCAAATGTTGAAAATTCAAACTATTAACATGTTTAAATGAATTATATTAATTTAATAATTTCATAGTTTACTAAATTAATATATCACATATAAAGCATAGCTATACTATAAAATAGTTAAAATGCAAATAGATATTTTGTAAAATAAAAATGAAAAAAGGAGGCGTAGTGTATATGGTATATCTTAGAGTAAATGAGATCTTAAAAGAAAAAAATAAAACTAAATATTGGTTTGTAAAAAATATGGAAGGTGGGTATCAATCCTTGTCAAATTTATTAAACAATGAAACAGTTAGTATTCATTTTTCTACATTGGACAAGTTATGTGAAATACTTGAGTGTACACCTGGTGAATTACTAGTAAGAGAAAGTAAAGAAAGGAAAAATAACTAATTGCAATAAAAATATTATTTAATTGAAATATTGTTGTAAAAATGATAAAAAAGTGGCAAAATACTTGTGAAATATGAAAATTAATGATACACTTTTCTTGAAGAATTTTTTGCATAATTTTGTCAGAAATTATCAAATTTGGAGGATGTAATGGAACTGTTAAACTTTGCAAG
>HF992000.1:6778-8140 GCA_000433135.1 Clostridium sp. CAG:921 | reverse complement strand
TGTTAAACTTTGCAAGAAAACATAGACATATGTTATTAGTAGCTATTGATATTGTAATAGTAATAGTAGGATACTTAGTATCGTTACTTTTTTTTAACGTAAGCATTGATAGTACGTTTGCACTAGCAAAAGAATTATTTGTAGGCGTTTTTATATATGAAATATTTTTAAATATGTTTCAGATGTATAAGGACCTAATAAGATACGAGATAGGTGAAGATTATGTTAAATACCTTATTGTTGGCTGTCTTTCATCTTTGTATATGCTTACAATTTGTAAGATATTTAACTTTAAATATTTTGGAATAAAGGCAAATATTATAGCGGGTATGTTTATTTCTGGAGCTTTTATAATTTATAGAATGGCAGGTAGAGCTTTGCTTTCACGTCTTTCTAGAAATAAAAAAAGTAAGTCAGATATTGAAGAAGAAAAGCCAAAAAAAGAAAATCTTTTAATTATAGGCGCTGGACAGGGTGCTAAAGAAATAATATTATCAATAAACAGTAATATGAAAGATAGATATAATATTGTCGGTATGGTTGATGATAATAAAAATAAGGTAAATAAAAACCTACTTGGATTTAAGGTCCTTGGTACGAGATACGATATACCAAAAATTGTTAAAGAAAAAAATGTTAGCATTATGTTTTTAGCTATTGATAATATTTCTTCGAAGTCGAGAAAAAAAATTATCGAAATTTGTCAGACTACTGGTGTAAAAACTAGAGTATTGCCAAGCACTGTAGAGATGATAAAAAAAGGCGGAATTATGAATAACTTAAGGGATGTTGAAATAGAAGATTTACTTGGCAGAGATACCATAAAGCTTGATAATCAAAATATTTCAGAATTAATTGAAAATAAGACAGTACTTGTAACTGGTGGTGGCGGTTCGATTGGTTCAGAGCTTTGTAGACAGATTATGAAATACAATCCAAATAAGTTAATAATATTTGATATATATGAAAATAATTTATATGACATTCAAATGGAGTTAAATACATACTACGATAAGAAAAAAATTATTGCTGTTGTTGGAAGTGTTAGGGATAAGGCAAGACTTGAGTATGTATTTAAAAAGTACAATCCAAAGTTAGTCTTTCATGCTGCAGCACATAAGCATGTACCTCTTATGGAAAATAGTCCATTAGAAGCAATAAAAAATAATGTGTTTGGAACATATAATGTAGCTAATATGGCAGACTTATATAATGTTGAAAGGTTTGTTTTGATATCTACGGATAAAGCTGTTAATCCAACAAATGTTATGGGAGCATCAAAAAGACTTTGTGAGATGATAATCCAAGCTAAAAATAAAGTTAGCAACACTGATTACGTTGCCGTGAGGTTTGGAAATGTAC
>HF992000.1:857-6726 GCA_000433135.1 Clostridium sp. CAG:921 | reverse complement strand
TTTAAAAAGCAAATAGCTGAGGGTGGACCAGTTACCGTAACACATAAAGATATAACAAGGTTTTTCATGACGATACCTGAGGCTGTTGCATTAATACTTCAAGCAATAACTTATGCAGATGGTGGAGAAATTTTTGTACTTGATATGGGAAAGCCTGTAAAAATATATGATTTAGCTGTTAGTTTAATAAAGCTATCTGGTTATGAACCTGAAGTTGATATACCTATAAAATTTACTGGCTTAAGAGAAGGTGAAAAATTGTATGAAGAATTATTAATGGCAGAAGAGGGACTTACAGCAACTACACATAATAAAATATTCATTTCTAAACCAATGGATATTTCACTAAAAGAATTAGAGAATAAATTAAGTAAATTGCATAATTTAAATGAAAATAGTGACACATTAGAATGCGACGTAAGAAAAGTTATGAAACAAGTTGTACCGACATACAAAGAACCAGATGTGGTAAATAAAAAAGCTATGGAAAATAAAGTGAATTTAAAATTACAAACTGTTAATGGAAAAAATAAGGATAAAAAGAGTAAAGAGAAAAAAGATAATTGTGATTTAGAATTAATGAGGAAGGAAGGATAAGCTTATGGAAAAAAAGATGAATATAAGATTTTCTCCACCTGATGTTGGTGAAGCTGAAATTGAAGAGGTAGTTGAAGCAATAAGGTCTGGATGGATTACTACTGGTCCAAAGACGAAAAAATTTGAACAGGAAATAACAAAGTTGTGTAATACTGATAGAACTGTTTGTCTTAATTCTTCTACAGCATCAATGGAAATGACATTAAGAATGCTTGGAATAGGTAAAGGTGATGAAGTTATTACATCTGCTTATACATATACTGCATCTTGTAGTGTTATATGTCATGTTGGAGCAACACCTGTACTTGTTGATATAAATAGTGATAATTTTGAGATGGATTATAATAAATTGGAATCTGCAATAACAAGTAAGACAAAAGCAATAATACCTGTAGATATTGGTGGTGTTATGTGTGATTACGACAGAATATCAAAAATCGTAGAAAGTAAAAAAGATATATTTGAACCTACTTCAGATATGCAAAAAAAGCTTGGTAAAATAGCAATTATTGCAGATAGTTCACATGCAATTGGTGCAATGAGAAATGGAAAAATGGCAGGCGAATATGCAGATTTTACATGTTTTTCTTTTCATGCTGTAAAAAATTTAACAACCGCTGAGGGTGGAGCTGTTACTTGGAAGAAAAATGAAAATTTTGATAGTGACGAAGTTTATAAAAAATATCAATTATTATCATTACATGGACAGACTAAAGATGCTTTCCATAAAAATCAATTAGGCGCTTGGGAGTACGACATAGTAGAACCAGCATATAAATGCAACATGACGGATATAATGGCAGGAATTGGTCTTGCCCAAATAAAGAGATATCCTGGTTTAGTTAAAAGAAGACATGAAATTATAAAAATATATGAAGAAAAATTAAAAGGACACAAGGTAAAATTATTAGAGCATTGTAATGATAAAACAAATTCAAAATCATCAGGACATCTTTTTATAGTAAGAATTGATGGAATAGATGAGAGCATAAGAAATGAGATTATTGTAAAAATGGCAGAAAGAGGAATAGCTACGAATGTTCATTATAAACCATTGCCTATGCTTACAGCATATAAAAATCTTGGATTTGACATTAAGGATTATCCAAATAGTTATAATTTCTATAAATGTGAAATAACATTGCCACTTTATTCATTACTTACTGATGAAGAAGCAAATTACGTTATAGATAATTTTGTAGAAATATTGTCTGAATATGGAAAATAAAAAGAATTTAATATATTAAAAGGAATAAGATTATGATATTAGGAAAATATGAAGATTTACCAGAGAATATGAAAAATGATAGTGTAAAGAAGTATTATGATATATTAGCAAAAAAAAAATTTAGCTTGGCTATAAAAAGGATATTTGATATTATATTTTCTCTTTTGCTGCTTATACTTCTTTTACCTGTTTTAGTATTACTTGCAATAGCAATAAAAATTGATTCTAAAGGTCCAGTTTTTTATAGGCAGGAGAGAATTACTAAAAATGGAAAAAGTTTTAGAATATTTAAGTTTAGAACAATGGTGCAAAACGCAGATAAGATTGGAAGTTTAGTTACAGTTGGAAATGATTCTAGAATAACTAGAATTGGAAAAGTGATAAGAAAGATAAGGCTTGATGAGTTACCACAACTTATAAATATTTTAAAAGGTGAGATGAGCTTTGTTGGGACAAGACCTGAAGTAAAAAAATACGTTGAAAAATATACGGATGAAATGATGGCTACACTTCTTATGCCAGCTGGTGTTACTTCATATGCTAGTATAATGTATAAAGATGAAGATGAAGTTATATCAAATCTTCAAAAATCTGGTAAAACAGTAGATGAAATATATATAGAAGATGTTTTGCCAGAAAAAATGAAATATAATTTAGAATATATACGAAAGTTTTCATTTGGATATGATATAAGATTATGTTTTAAAACTGTGATAGGAGTATTGAAATAGAGGGAGAAAAAAGTGAAATTTTTAAATAGAATAGCGTACAGATTAAGAAAATGTCCAGAATTAAAAAAAAAGCTTAAGAATATTTATCAAAATATTGGAAATTTAGTCAGTGATAAAAAGACATGGCCAACTTGTATAGAGCAAATTTCTAGTGATGGTGAAGAACATCTTTTTGGATATTATGATAAATCTCCATGGAATAAAGATGAAAGCAAAATTATTTATTTGGAGGTAAATAATTCAAGTATTGAAACAGCTCCTAAAAGTGAAGCTAGTATTATAATGAAAGATCTAGCAAGCAATAAGGAAGTAAAAATTGGTGTTACTAGAGCATGGAATGTACAACAAGGTTGTATGCTACAGTGGCTAGGTCCTGATTATAGCAGTAAAATAATATATAATGACTTTATTAATAATGAATTAAGATCTGTTATATTAAATTTAAAAACAAATGAAAAGAAAATAGTCGACTATCCTATATATTCAGTAGATGCTAATGGACAATATGCATTAACACTAGATTTTTATAGATTACATAGATTAAGACCAGGATATGGCTATAGTAATAAAATTGATCATTCTAAGGATTCTAAAATTCCAGATGGATATTGCATTTGGAGTATTGATTTAAAAAATAATTTAAAAAAAGGAATTATTACATATAAACAATTAGTAGAAATTGATCATTTAGATTCTATGGATGGTGCTGAACACAAAGTAAATCATATTATGATTAATCCTGATGGCAATAGATTTATGTTCTTGCATAGGTGGATAAAAAATGGCGTAAAAAGCACAAGATTATTGACTGCTAATATGGATGGTACAGAAATTTATAATTTATCTGATGACGATATGACATCGCATTGTATTTGGAAAGATAGTACTACAATTTTAGGTTGGGTAAAAAAGAATGATATTGGAACTGGTTATTTCTTAATGAAGGATAGATCTAAAAATTATAAAATTATTGCAAAAGATCAACTGGATGTTGACGGTCATCCATCTTATAATATGGAAAAAAAGTATTTTATTACCGATACATATCCTGATTTTAAAAGAAAACAACATCTATATTTATATGACGTGGAAAATAAAAAAGTAATTAAAATAGCTGATATATATTCAAATATAAAATATAACAATGATTGTAGGTGTGATTTGCATCCAAGGTGGAATTTCAGTGGAACAAAAATTTGTTTTGATGGTGCCCAAAAGGAAAAAAGACAAGTGTATGTTATTGATATAGAAAAACAGATTATGGAGTGTGAAAAAAATGGATCAAATTTTAGTAACTGCGATGATCGTAGTACGAAACGAAGAAAAGTATATTAAAACAAGCTTTGAATCTTTATTACATCAAGATTTTCAGGAAGATAAATATGAAATTTTAATAATTGATGGTGAATCTACCGATAATACTATGAAAATAGTAAATAGTATTATAGAAGAATATAATGGAAAAACACCTATCAGACTATTTAAAAATGAAAAAAGGGTTTTAGCTGCTGGATGGAATTTAGGAATAAAAGAAGCAAGAGGCAAATACGTTGTTAGAATAGATGCACATGCTAAAGCAAGTAAAGATTTCTTGAAAAAAAACTTAGAGACTATAAAAACTTTACCTGAGGATGTTGCTTGTGTTGGCGGAAAATTAACTTCAATTTCATAAATTAACTTCAATTTCATTAGATGAAGGCGATAAAACTATTGGTAAAGTATTGTCTTCACCATTTGGAATTGGAAATTCTAAATTTAGATATTCTGATAAAGCTCAATATACCGATACAGTTGCATTTGGAATGTATAAAAAAAATGTATTTGAAATTGTTGGAGAGTTTGACGAAGAATTAGAAAGAAATCAAGATAATAATATGCATAATAGGATAAGAAAAGCAGGTTATAAATTTTATTTTAACCCTGAAATAAAATCCAATTATTATGTTCGTAATAGTTTAAAGAAAATGTTAAAGCAAGGATTTTTAAACGGAAAGTGGAATATTATTGTTTTTAGACAAGATAAGAATTCTTTATCGATACGTCACATAATACCTTTAATATTTGTATGCAGTATAATTGTATTAAGCTTATTATCATTAATAAATATTGTATTTGCATATGTATTAGCATGTGAACTTATATTATATTTTATTTTGGGATTAATATTTGCTACTAAAAAAACAAAAAATATTATAGAAATTCTAAAGATGCAAGTATATTTTTTATTACTGCATCTGTCATACGGAACAGGGTCATTAATTTCAATATTTCATAGGAGGAAAAGATAATGGAAAATATTTATGACGATTTATTAGGTAAAAAAACAAAATTGTCACTAGTTGGTTTAGGATACGTTGGAATGCCTATTGCAGTGGCTTTTGCTAAAAAGATTAATGTTATTGGTTTTGATACTAACATTAATAAAATTAATATGTATAAAAGTGGTATAGATGTAACAAAGGAAGTTGGAAACGAGGTATTAAAGAATACAACTGTAGAATTTACATCTGAAGAGAGTAAATTAAAAGAAGCAAAATTTCATATTGTTGCAGTGCCAACACCAGTAAGAAATGATCATATGCCTGATTTATCACCAGTAGAATCTGCAAGTACTATTGTAGGTAGAAACTTGACAAAAGGCTCAATTGTTGTATATGAATCTACAGTATATCCAGGTGTTACTGAGGATATTTGTGTACCTATATTAGAAAGAGAATCTGGATTAAAATGTGGGGTAGATTTTAAGGTAGGATATTCACCTGAAAGAATAAATCCAGGTGATAAAGTTCATAGATTAGAAACAATAGTAAAAATAGTTTCAGGTATGGATAAAGAAACGTTAGATATTATCGCTAAAACTTATGAATTAGTGGTAGAAGCAGGTGTTCATAGAGCGGAAAGTATAAAGGTTGCTGAGGCTGCAAAAGTAATAGAAAATAGTCAACGTGACATTAATATAGCTTTCATGAATGAATTGTCGATAATTTTTAATAAAATGGATATAGATACTCATTCTGTACTTGAAGCAGCTGGTACAAAATGGAATTTCTTAAAATTTTATCCTGGACTTGTTGGGGGACATTGTATAGGAGTTGATCCATATTATTTAACATATAAAGCTGAAACGTTGGGATATCATTCACAGATAATATTATCAGGTAGAAGAATAAACGATGATATGGGAAAATATGTTGCTGAAAATGTTGTTAAATTACTTATAAAAAATGACAAGAATATAAAAAATGCAAAAGTAGGAATATTAGGAATAACATTTAAAGAAAATTGCCCAGATACAAGAAATTCTAAAGTAAAT
>HF992000.1:238-838 GCA_000433135.1 Clostridium sp. CAG:921 | reverse complement strand
TAAAGTAAATGATATAATAAATGAACTAAAAGAGTATGAAGTTCAAACAGTTGTGTGTGATCCAATAGCTGACAAAGAAGAAGCAAAAAAATTATATAATATTGAAGTGGAAGATATGGAAAAATTAAATAATTTAGATGCTTTAGTAATCGCAACTTGCCATGATGAATTTAAGCACATTGGAATGTCAGAATTTGATGCGATGTTTAAAGATAAAAAAGTAATAATAGACGTTAAAGGTATTTTAAATAAAGAAGAATATAAAAATTCAGGATATAGTTATTGGAGGCTTTAGTATATGGGATATAAAGAGTTAAAATTTGATAATAATGTTACTTTTTTAGTAACTGGTGGTGCTGGATTTATAGGTTCGAATTTGTGTGAAGCAATTTTGAATATGGGATGTAATGTAAAGTGCTTAGATAATTTATCAACTGGAAAACAAGAAAATGTAGATTTATTTATAAATAATCCAAAATATGAATTTATAAAAGGTGATATAACTGATTTAGAAACATGTATGGAAGCGTGTAAAGGTGTGGATTATGTATTAAATCAAGCAGCTTGGGGGTCTGTACCAAGAAGTATAGAAATGCCTTT
>HF992000.1:0-133 GCA_000433135.1 Clostridium sp. CAG:921 | reverse complement strand
GTCTAGTTCATCTGTATATGGTGATAGTGCTAATTTACCAAAAGTAGAAGGAGATGAGGGAAATCTTTTATCGCCTTATGCATTAACAAAAAGAGTAGATGAGGAGTATGCAAAACTATATACTAGATTATAT
>HF991999.1:12480-20283 GCA_000433135.1 Clostridium sp. CAG:921 | reverse complement strand
TGCACTTATTATTATTGCATCCAAACTTGCCGAAGTTGATATAAATATTATTAATAAAGATGTAGATGCTATTGCAGTTATTCCAGCAGCAAGTCCATCAAGTCCATCAATTAAATTAAGTGCATTTGTAATACCAATTACCCATAAAAGAGTTAATGGAAAATCAAGCCACCAGGCAAGTGATACTGCCTCAGAATGCACAAATGGAATTTTCATGCTTGAAATACTAATTCCAAAAAAATAAACAACACATGCTGCTGCAAGTTGAAATACAAATTTTTTCCTTGCCCTTAGACCTTTTAAATCATCAATCAATCCCATAGCAGCTATTATTACAGCACCTATTAAATATCCCCAAAACGACTTACTAAGTGATATTGATGGTATATTTTTTGTTATAACAAAGTACAACAAAAAAGCTATTATCATCGATGCTACTATAGCAACACCACCAATTCTTGGCATAGGTTTTGAATGAACTCTTCTACTATCTTTTGGAATATCAACTATTTCATACTTTTTACAAATTTTTATTACTATTGGTGTGAATATAAGACAGAGTACAAATGTTATAAAAATAATACAATATACTATGGCCATAGTTTGCCATCTCCTTTTGAGTTTAACGATTCTATCGCTCTAATTTTTTCCAATCTTCTATCATGCCTTCCACCCTCATAAAAATTATTAATAAATGCACTGATAATTTGTCTTATATTATCGTTATTTTTCATAGGTTCAAGCCTTGCACCTAAACATAGTACATTAGCATTATTATGAATTCTTGAATACTTAGCCATATATACATCTGTACAAAGCGCAGCTCTTATTTTTTTAAATTTATTACAAGCTATTGAAATACCAATTCCAGTTCCACATATTGCTATACCTAAATTTGAAGTGTTCTCCAACACTTTTTGACAAATAAGTCTTGCAACATCAGGATAATCATCACCATCTTGATTTTTAAAGTTAGTAACATCTGCATATTCTATCTTCTGCTCATATAAATACTCAATTATTTTCTTTTTAAGTTCAACTCCTGTATGATCAGAACCAATGATAATCATAACTATTCACTTCCTTCTAATTTTAATATTAATTTATCCACACATTCCACAATTTCTTTTGCACAATCTTTATATACTTTCAAATTTAGTCCCCATGGATCGTCAATATCTTTATATACATCACTTGGCATAACAAATTCTCTTAATGTATACACTTTACCTTCTAAACCTTTTTTATAGTACAATATATCTTTCTTTTGAGCAGTCGTTAAAGTTATTACGTAATCATACATATAAATGTCAATATCATGTATATTTTTTGCTCTATGATTGCTCAAATCCACATTATAGTGTTTCATAACTTCTATAGCATTATTTGTAGACTTTTCACCTGTAACTGCAAATGTACCTGCAGAATCAATAGCATATTTTTCTTCTAAATTTAAGTCATTTACTCTTTTTTGCATATAATAATGCGCCATTGGACTTCTACAAATATTTCCAGTACAAACAAATAATATTATTTTCAACTATAATTCCTCCAAAATACACATTTATATTACCACATTTTCCTTTTAAAGTCAATCAAAATTAATATTCAAAAAACAGCTAAAACTACTACCTTAACTACTTACTTTACCATTTTTACTAATATTTTGAAACAATTACACTTATAGTATAGTCTTTGTAAAATATATAAAAAAATACGTTATACTAATAACATAAAATTTAGAAAAATTACTAATATTTAGTAATTAGTATACCAATTATCATTCCAACTACATACCACAAGTAAATATACTTATTTTTTGTATCTAAAGATGAAATTAAATTATTTGAAACTCCATATAACATAGTACCTGAAGCAATCGAAAGTAATAGTGCTACAAAAATTTTACTAAAATCTCCAAATATATAACCAATATATGTTCCTATACACGAACTTGCACCCACAAAACAATTAAGCAATAAATTCTTTAATTTATTTTTATTATGATTAAAAACATTAATCGAAACAATCAAACACTCAGGTATATCATGAAAAAACATTGAAATAAGTATACTAATTCCAAGAGATTTTGATAATGTAAATCCTGCACCAATTATAATTCCCTCTACAATATTATGAATAATCATAGAAATAACCAATATATAATTTGAGTTTTTATAACTTACGTTTTTGTTATTTTTTACATCTACTAAAAATACTACAAAAATACCTAAAACTATCCCTAAAATTGTATACAACATGTTTGAAATAGTTATAGCTTCTGGTATCATGTCAAAACATACAATGCTATTCATTATTCCTGCTATAATAAGGCAAAGTGATGAGATACTAAAAAATTTATTAAATGTAATTATATAAGAAACTGCACTTGAAACTAATCCACTAACACATCCAAGTACGAATACCAATAAAGTTAATTTAATTCCTATCATGACTCAACTCCTATAAATTAAATTATTTAACTATACTTAATTATACAAAAACTAATAATTTATATGTGATAAAAACTTACATTTAATAAAAAATACACTTTACATACGTACAAAATGTACATAAATAAAGTGTATTTTTTATACTTTAACAATTACAATAATTTGTCACGAATCACTTCGATTCGTGATAAACCAGAGAAATTCACAGTGCGTAATTTTTCATTACTTACTGAAACTTCAATAGACAGTAAATTATTTTGATCAATATTATCTAGAACCAAACCATCAATTGCAAAGTAAACTGGATTTCTAAATCTATTAAAATTTGGATTTTTTTCCCTTTCCTTATTGATATCAGGAAATACAATTTTCGTAGACTTTGCTACAATTGGCTGTGCTACATAGGGTTTTTTAGTAGGACTATTTGCAATGCCACGTATAGTCGATACTACAAATCCATCAGCCATAAGTATTGGTCCTCCATAGCTTTTATTTACTGCTGTACTTCCAGTCGAAGAGGAAATAATGATTCCACTTGCTCTTGCCTCGTGCAAATAACATCCATTTACAAGCTGTGAAAAGTCAAACACCTTTCCATAGCAACCACCTATCTCAATCTCATTAATAGCTTTGTGAACTTCACAATGATCTTCAAATTTAAATGTGATGTCCAAAAGAGGAAGCAATCTATACTTTTCAAGACCTTTAGAAATAACTTCTAAAGTTTTTTCAAGCATATTTTCATCTGCTGACTGCAAAAAGCCAATAGTTCCTGTATTAATTCCAACGTATACCAAATCAGAATTAAAATTTGTTTTTCTAAAAGCTTTTAAAAAAGCTCCATCTCCACCAATCGGAACAACAATATCTGCACTATCATCATCAACTACTTTAAAATTAAGCTCATTTTTGTTAATAGTTCTCCGCGCTTTTTCTAAAATCTCTTGACTATCTGTATACTCATTAGTCATAAATCTAATATTACGTACAACTTTTTTTTCCATAATCTATCCTCCAATAAAATCATATTAGACCGCTTCAAAAAGTTACGTAAAGATTATAGCATAGAAAAACAGAAAAGTAAACAAATTTATCAAAATTTACTTTTCTGTTATATAAGAGTTTTATACTAATTCTTACCATAATATAAAGCCTTAAATTTTTCATATGCTTCTTTTGCAAAATCTAGTTTCACAAATTTTTCATCTTTTAATATAAGGTTTACAAAACAATTTAACATCTCAGGATTTCTTACCAAAATAGGACCTATTAAAAATGTAGCGTAAAAATTATTTTTATTCATTCCTTCTATATTCAAATTCTCATTTACGCCTACTCCACTTACGACATCAAATAACTTATCATCATCCTTTAATGTATCTAAATAAAATCCTCGATTTTGAAATCCAATGATATCATCTCTTAGACCTTCACTTTTAAATAAAGACTCACATACTATTCGTTTACTTGAAACTCTAGCATCAGAATTTATTATTCCTAATCCATTAAAAATAGTACTATCATTTTCATCTTTTAAACAGTTTGCAAAAAGTACGATGCTATTTCCAGTAACTAACATCACTTTCTCGTCATTTATATATTTTTTTATACTATCCTTATATTTTATTATATCTTCTGATACAATTTTTATATTTTCTTCCGTTCCAGAGCCAATATACACAAAATCATAATTATTTAACACTATATTATCACCTATTGATAACTCATCTACAGAATAATCAACATTTAGTGCTTTTAAAGCTCTTTCCATAGCGATTATATTTCCACTTTCACCGTATAAATTTAACAAATCACGATATAAATATGCTATTTTTATCATTTAATTACATCTCCTTTCATATTCTCATTAAAAGGTTCTACATAATCAAAGTTAAGTATTGCAAAAATATCACCATTTGTATTTCCTTTTATATAGTCAGTTCCCTCTTTTACAGTTTCAAAAGTTTTAATTTTATTAGCCTCAATACCAGCTAAATAAATTCTAGTTGCTATATCATAATTTTGTACACCTATGCATATAACTTTATCTATTTCATGATTTTTTAGAATCTCAAAATCCACATCATAAAGCCAAGAAATATCATTAAATTTATATCTTCTACTTATTTCTTTCCAACCTACCACAATTGTTTTTTTACAATCATACGTATTTAAAAACATCAAAGACTGATTAAAGGTCGTAGCATTTTCATTTTTATTATTTAGCGTATATACATTTCTATCTTTATACTTGTATTGGCTATATATCTTTTTATTTTGTAATTGCTTTGATACTTGGTTTGAAATTTCGTTTTCATTTATTCCTAGAAGTTTCAAAACTGTATATGCAGCTGCTACGTTATATACATTAAATAATAATCTAGAAACTAAATGAATATTATATTTTTCATTTAAAGTTATAGTGTTTGCATCAAAATCAATATTTGTTACACGAGTAAATGATTCAGGACTAGAAAAATCACATTTACTACATTTATACTTTCCTAAATGTTCAAAGTTATAATAATCATATATAAGTTTTGAATTACATATAGGACAACGTGTTATATTTAAGTTTTTAAACATGCTACTAGTGGTTGACGAAGAATTTTTATCAACACTATAATAAAATGCTTTATTATCTAAGTCTTTAACTAGCTTTCTAAGATATGGATCATCCCCATTTAGTATCAATTTTGTATTATCTTGAATTGATTTTTTTATATCATCTTTTACAATGTCAAAATTTCCTTGACGTGGTGGTTGGTCTCTTGTTATATTTGTTACGACCAAATAATCTGGTTTAACACTGCCAAATACATATTTAGCATATCTTTCATCCATTTCTAAAACTATATAATCACTATTAATATTGCCTTTAAAGTCACAATTTTCTAGTAATAATGTAGCAATTCCAGAATTCAAATTTGCACCTTTATAATTATATATTACATCATGTCCAAGATTTGTTAAAGCATTTACAATTACAGAAGAAGTACTACCTTTTCCAGAACTCCCTGTTACTGCAATTATCTTACTATTGATATTTAATTTTTCAAGAATATTTTTATCTATTTTAAGAGCTACAGAGCCAGGGAAGCAACTTCCTTTTCCTATTAAATTTCCTAATTTTATTAAAGTTTTAGCAACTAATATTGATAAAAATTTCATTTTTATACCTCCCTCGTTAAATAATATAATTTATTATACTACTTATGTACCCATTTTTCAATAAATTATTCAACGGTTTCATTTAACTTTTTATTTAACTAACTTTTTATTAACCTCCTTTTATTTTCTCTTTTTGTTTTACATTTAATATATAAATTTTTCTTATAGAATGTTTTAACAATGTATTAAAATATACTGCACAAATATAGGTTTAAAATAGATATGTCACAAATAGGTTGACTTTTTATAGCCTTTGTATTATACTTTTTGTTGTAATAACGAGGTGATTTAATGTCAAAAGTATCATATATATTTAGGCGACTATTTACTATGAATTATGCTGCTATGTTTAAAACAGCATCACAAATAAGTAAAGAAACTGGAAAAAATAGATTCGTGATTTTAGCAGACATTATACAATGTGGCTCTAAATACATGGCTGGTTATGTTGATTATAGAGTGTTTAAAATGTATAACTTAAGCGATGAACAAAGAAAAACTTATATAACACGTGGTGTTAATAATAAATATGTTACGTACCTAAATGATAAAGAAACTATGAAGAAAAACGGAAATAAACTATATTTTAATAAGCATCATTCAAAGTATTTAAAAAGAGATTGGATTTCGCTTGATGAATGCAATTTAGATGATTTTATAAAATTTACAAAAAAACATAACGAATTTGTCGTAAAACCAATTGATGAAAGTTGCGGTAAAGGTGTTGAAAAATTAAAAATTGATAAAAATACCAACCTAGAAGATCTATATAATAAATTAAAAGCTTCTCATCAAACTTTAGCAGAAGAATGTATAAATCAAAATTCTGAAATGTCATCGCTAAATCCCACTTCTGTTAATACAGTAAGAATAGTTACTCTAAAAAAAGATGATGGTTCAATTGTAATACTATTTATTGGACTAAGAATTGGAAATAGCAACAAATCTGTAGATAACTTCAACAATGGTGGATTATTTACCGTAGTAAGTGATGATGGGATTGTTAGAAAACCTGCTGTAGACAAAATTGGAAATGTTTATACAAAACATCCTGCTACTCAAAAAGAAATAATAGGCTTCAAAATTCCTAATTTTGATAAAGCTATTTCTATTGCTAAGGAATGTGCTAAAGAAATGGACGGTCTTCGTTATATTGGATTCGATGTTGCAATCACTCAAGAGGATGCATTAATTGTTGAAGCAAATCCTTTTCCAGGACATGATTTATTCCAATCTGAAGTTCACCTTGAAAGTGATTTAAAAGGTCTAAAGCCAAAATTTGATAAAGAAATATATGGAATATAATGTTTTATAAAAAAAGCTAGTAATTTAATTCATCTGATTATTTTGATAGAAATTAAATTACTAGTTGATTTTTTTATTATAAAGATGCCCTATTTAGCTTTTTTAAAAATTTTTCTCTTGAAGTGTAAAATGTAGTTATTGAAATTATTTTTTGAATTACATTAAAGTACCTTTTTATAGTTAACACATTATTTACAGTAAATCTATACCCTTTTTTTTGAACTTCATCACACATAAACATTTTGCAAGAAAGACACTTTGTAGCGCATGATTTGCTTCTTTGATATTCACAAACATAAAGTTTTGTTTCAAAAAGCATTCCTATTCTCCAATGCTTAAAATGCTGACAACAGCCTATTAAGCAATTAGTATTACGTTTTACTAAACACCTATCGTCTTTAAACTCACATATGTTATTTTTTATAACAACATTATCCAAATATTCACACGTCCTATCGTAAATTTTTTCTATCCTTTCAGATTTTTTTACAATATTAAATAGTTCTACACTGCACTCTATAAACTTAACATAATTAAAATACTCACTACTAAGGAAAAAATACACAGTTTTATTATTTAGCTTAACCTTCTTTTCAATATATTTTAGCAAACAAATAACTTTATCAATTACCTTTAATTTAGTTGTTACATTTGCAAATTCAAAACTAAATATTAAGCATGTATAGTTTGAAATTTCATTATTTATCTTTTTTACAATACTTTTTTTATTTTTTAGTGCATCACCATCTACATATATAATATCTTTATTGTCTATATAAAATTTAATTACTAAACTAGAATCCTTTTTGATAATATATTCCTTTTCATTTAGAACATAACTTTCTTCTTTCTTTTTTACATATTTCATAAAATA
>HF991999.1:8754-12409 GCA_000433135.1 Clostridium sp. CAG:921 | reverse complement strand
TAAAATTGGCGGAGAAGGAGGGGATCGAACCCTCGCGCCTCTAATGAAACCTAACAGTTTAGCAAACTGTCCCCTTCACCACTTGGGTACTTCTCCAACTAACTACTTCTATATTATAACATAAAGATAAAATAAGTCAATACCAAAAAAAGAAATTCCAAAAAATATAACAAAAAAGCACTAGAATAATCTAGTACTCAATTGGCGGAAGAGGTAGGATTCGAACCCACGGTGCCTTGCGACATCATCAGTTTTCAAGACTGACTCCTTAAACCACTCGGACACTCTTCCAAACTCGATACATTTATAATTATAACATTTTTTTTATAAATGTCAAGTCATTATTTAAATTTTTTACTAATTGGCATACATTTGTATGACTTTACTTTTTATGTCAATTGGTAAAAAATTATATTTTTCAACATCAGCTACATCTATAACTACTATTTCATAATCACCATACTTATTACGATCTGGATTTTGCCATTCAGGGCCATTTCCTTTAGAAAGTACACCACTTGAATATACACAAGTATAAAACAATTCATCTCTTTTTAATTCTTCATTATATATGTGTTCAAATTCTTCTATATTTTTTACTTTTATTGATAATTCTTCTTCTACTTCTCTAATTAAAGTTTCAACACATGTTTCTTTCCCTTCAACGTGTCCTCCAGGAAAAGTATAATATACCTTTGAAACTTTTCCACCAACATACTTTGTCCTTTTTATTGAAATAATTTTATCTTTATTTTCATTAGTAAATATTATACCTCTAGCTGTTATCTCCATATCTTCACCTACATTTCGATATTTAATTTTGAAAGCAGACTTTCAAGACCATCCTCATCATCATATTCTATTACTAATTTTTGATGCTTTTTATTTGAATCAATTTTCACCTTATATCCAAAATAGTTTTTTAATTTTTCCTCTAATTTCTGATAATAAACAGTTTTAGGTTGCTTTTTATTTGCTTTTCTTTCATATTCTTCGGCACCATATATAAGCTTTTCAACTTCTCTTACTGTAAGATGCTTTTCAATTATTTTATCAGCTATCTCTATTTGTTTTTTTTCATCATCAAGTGCAAGTAAAGCTCTAGCTTGACCTTCAACTAATTTCCCATTTAGTAGATAATCTAAAATCTTATCTGGTAAACGAAGCAAACGCATTATATTCGATATAGTTGGTAAGCTCTTACCTGTTATTTTTGCTACCTCACTTTGAGTATAACCATCAATTTCCATTAATTCTTTTATAGCACGAGCAATTTCAATTATATTTAAATCTTCTCTTTGTATATTTTCTATTAGGGCAACTTGTTTCTTCTTTCCATCTGTATAGTCTTTTATAATTGCTGGAATTTCCTTAAGTCCAGCATTTTTTGCTGCCCTCCAACGTCTTTCACCTGCAACAATAGTATATCCATTATCATCTTTTACTACCAATATTGGCTGAATAACGCCGTTCTCTTTTATTGACTCAGTTAATTCATCCAACTTTTCTTTATCAAATATTTTTCTTGGTTGATTTAACATAGGTTCAATCTCTGTTATGTTAAGTTCAACAACTTTTTCTATTTCTTTAACTTTTTTCTCCTTAGGCTTTGCTATGCTTTGAACTTCTTCATTATCTTCACCAAAAAAGACATTTAGCCCTCTTCCTAATCCTTTTTTTTCTTTTTGCATATTATTCACCCTTTTCATTTATATTTAACAATTCTTTAGCTAATTTTTTATACGTTTCTGCGCCTTTTGATTCTTTATCATAAAGTGTTATTGGTAATCCGTGACTTGGAGCTTCACTAAGTCTTATATTTCTTGGTATAATTGTTTGAAATACTTTATTTCCAAAATACTTTTCAACTTCATTTGCAACCTGTAAAGAAAGGTTTGTCCTCATATCATACATTGTAAGAACAACACCTTCTACTTCAAGCTCTTTATTCAAATGTTTTTGAACTAACTTTATAGTATTTATAAGTTGTCCTAATCCTTCTAAAGCATAATATTCACATTGTATTGGAACGAGTACACTATTTGAAGCTGTAAAGGCATTTAAAGTTATAAGCCCAAGCGATGGTGGACAATCTATAAAAACATAGTCATATGAATCCTTTATCTTGTCAATTGCATCCTTTAATCTTGTTTCCCTTGATACCATAGAAACCAGTTCAACTTCTGCACCAGCTAAATCAATATTAGCAGGACATACATCAAGTTTTTTTACCATAGTTGGAACTATTGTCTCACTCATTTCTACTTCATCAACTATTACATTATATATAGATTTATTATCATGTGCTTCTATTCCTAACCCACTAGTTGCATTTCCTTGTGGATCAATGTCGACTAATAAAACCCTTTTACCTTTTTGTGCTATACAAGCACTTAAGTTAACCGCAGTTGTTGTTTTTCCAACTCCGCCTTTTTGATTAGCTATAGATATTACTTTTGCCATAATTACACCTCTTGAAACATTATATAACATTTTTATATAAAAAAAAAGAGGAAATGCAAAAATATATGCTTTTTTCCTCTTTTTTGTTATAACGACTACATTACCTATAATAACGGCTTTTTTGTAATTTGTCCATAATTTCGTGGATACTTTTCTAAAGTTTTTTCTTTTTTCATAATTTCCAATATACATCTAGTATATTCTTCTTTATTTACTACATACTTATATTCATATTTTTTTACCACTTTACATTTTAAAGCACTCATAGCTTTGGTTGCTAGTTTTATTTCTTCTTCTACATTTCCACTTTTCATTAATAAAAGTCTTCCATTTATTTTTGCATAGCCTATATCATATTCTAAAAGTACATGTAAATTTGCAACTGCTCTTGATACAACAACATCATATTGTTCTCTATATTCGGCATTTCTAGCTACTTCTTCAGCCCTTCCATGTACTATTTTTACATTTTTCAAATCCAATTTTTTTATAACTTCTTCTAAAAATAATAATCTCTTATTTAGTGAATCAAGTAAAGTTATTTCAACATTTGAATTGAAAAATATAGCAATTACTATTCCTGGAAAACCTGCTCCTGTTCCAACATCTATGACCTTTTCACCTTTTTTTATATACTTAGTTATTTCAAGGCAATCAATGAAATGTTTCATAAGTATCTGATATTCATCTGTTATTGCAGTTAAATTCATTTTTTGATTCCACTCTAATAATAAGTCTTTATATTTTTGAAATTTTAAAAGTGCACATTCATCCAATGCTATTCCAATACTTTCTGACTCTTCTTTTAATGTAGCTATAAAGTCCATATTTCCATTTAAATCGATTTTCATATGAAAACCTCCCTTTACCTATTCTGACTTAAATACATAAGTAAAACTGATATATCCGCTGGCGAAACACCTGATATTCTTGAAGCCTGCCCAACTGAATGTGGCTTTACCTTATTAAGTTTTTGTCTTGCTTCTAAGCATAACCCATTTATTTTTTCATAATCTATGTCTTCACTAAGTTTTCTATTTTCAAGTTTTTTAAAGTCCTCTATTTGCTCTAACTGAAGTTTTATATATCCTTCATACTTTATCTCTATTTCTACTTCTTCTTTAACGGAATCAGGTAATTCGTGCCTCTCTTTATCTATATGTTTTATGTTATCATAAGTTATCTCACTTCT
>HF991999.1:0-8727 GCA_000433135.1 Clostridium sp. CAG:921 | reverse complement strand
GCAATTCATCTAACCTAATTCCAGTCTGTATTTTAGAGCTTTCAAGACTTTCAAGAATAGCGTTATTTTCATCTGTAGGTTTTACAATAGTTGATTTAAATCTTTTCACTTCTTCATTTATCATATTTTTCTTTTCTATAAATTTCTGATATCTTTCATGTGAAATTAATCCTATTTCATATCCTATTTCAGTAAGTCTCATATCAGCATTATCCTGTCTTAACATAAGTCTATATTCAGAACGTGATGTCATCATACGATATGGTTCATTCGTTCCTTTGGTTACTAGATCATCTATAAGTACTCCAATATACGCCTGAGACCTGTCAAGTACCAATGGTTCTTTATCATCAATCTTTCTAGCAGCATTAATTCCAGCAATAATTCCTTGCGCTGCTGCCTCTTCATATCCAGAACTTCCATTTACTTGTCCAGCAAAAAATAATCCATCTACACCCTTATATTCTAATCCAAGTGTCAAATTTGTTGAATCAATACAATCATATTCAATAGCATATGCAGGTCTCATCATCTTAGAATTTTCAAGTCCAGGAACAGATCTATACATTTGAATTTGTACTTCTTCAGGAAGAGATGATGACATTCCTTGAATATACATCTCAGAAGTATTTTCACCAAGCGGTTCAATAAATAATTGATGTCTTGGTTTATCACTAAACCTAACTACTTTATCCTCAATAGATGGACAATATCTTGGTCCAATTCCATGTATTCTTCCACTATAAATTGGTGATCTATGTAAATTATTTCTTATAATTTCATGTGTTTTTTCAGTAGTATAAGTAAGGTAACATGGACGATGTGGTCTTTTTAATAATTCAAGATTACCTTCATTTTCAAAAGAAAACGGAACAATCTTTTCATCGCCATTTTGAATTTCTGTTTTTGATAAATCCATTGTATTTATGTTAATTCTTGCGGGTGTTCCAGTTTTAAATCTTCTAAGTCCTACACCTATATCCAAAAGGCTTTGTGACAAATCATTTGCAGGAAATACACCATCTGGTCCACTTTCATATGAAACTTCACCAATTATAACCTTACCCTTTAAATACGTACCCGTAGCTACAACTATTGATTTAGCTGTAAATGTAGCTCCTATTTTAGTTTTAACGCCAGTTACTTTGCCATTTTCTGTAATAATTTTAACTATTTCTGCTTGATATATGTCAAGATTTTTTTGATTTTCCATAGTTTTTTTCATTTCAATATGATACATTCTCCTATCGGATTGAACACGCAATGAATGGACAGCCGGGCCTTTTGACATATTTAACATCTTTGACTGAATAAAAGTTTTATCTGCATTTTTTGCCATTTCACCACCAAGTGCATCAATCTCACGTACTAAATGACCTTTAGAAGTGCCTCCAATACTTGGATTACATGGCATATTAGCAAGAGTATCTAAATTAATAACAAAAACAGCAGTCTTTTTCCCAAGTCGTGCAGATGCTAAAGCAGCTTCACATCCAGCATGTCCAGCACCAATAACTATGACATCATATTCACCTAATATATAATCATTACTTTCCACTTTACATTCTCCTTTATTTTCCTAAGCAAAATTTTTCAAATATTTTACTTATAACATCTTCAGACACTTCAGCTCCTATTATTTCACCTAAGTCCTTTGCTGCCTTATTCACATAAATTGAAATAATATCTATAGGTTTGTTAATATCTATTTCGCTTATTGCTTCTTCTAAATATTCAATTGATTTTTTTAACAAATCCCTATGTCTTTCATTAGTTATAATAATTTCATTTTCAAAATTTACATCATTAATTTTAAAAATAGATTCAATAGTATCTTTTAGTTTATCAATACCTAAATTATTATAAACAGATACAGGAATAATACTAGTTATATTATTTTTCTCTAATTTGTCCAAAATGGTATCAAAAATTGATTTTTGACTTTTATCCATCTTATTTATAAGGACTATATATTTTAGTCCTTTATTTTGGATTTTAGAAAGCATAGATATATCTTCTTCAATATCTTCACTTTCAACATTTATTATATATATTACTAAATCTACTTCATCAATTTTTTTTATACTTTTTTCAACCCCTATTTTTTCAACAACATCAGACGTATTTCTAATTCCAGCAGTGTCTGAAATATTTAATACTACATTTCCTATATTAACAGTTTCTTCAATAACATCTCTAGTAGTTCCAGGAACATCAGTTACAATAGCTCTATCATATTTAGCTAAGCAATTCAAAAGTGATGACTTTCCTACATTTGGCTTTCCTAAAATAGCGACATTAATTCCGTTTTTTACAACTCTACCTTGATCATATGAATCAAGAATTTTAGTTATACAAGCTATTTCATCTTCTAAAAGTATCTTAACATTATTATTTTCTACTTCCTCATAATCATATTCAGGATAATCAATGCTTACTTCAATATGTGCTAGCAATTCAATTAATTTTTCTCTTAATTCCTTTATTTTTGTTGATAGTTGCCCATCAAGTTGATTTGAAGCTATTCTTGTTTGAACTTTAGTCTTTGCATTAATTAAATTTATAGTTGCTTCTGCTTGCGATAAATCCATTTTTCCATTTAAAAACGCTCTTTTTGAAAACTCTCCAGGTTCTGCCATAACCGCTCCATTTTCTAAAACTAATTCTAAAATTTCACGTGTAATTTGACTTCCACCATGACAATTTATTTCACAAATATCTTCACCAGTAAAAGAAAAGGGTGCTTTAAAATATGATACAAGCACCGTATCTAATGGCACCCCATCTTTTATAATTTTACCATATACTATCTTATTAGGAGCAATTTTAGCTCTTGTTTTAAATATATTATTTATTATTTTTAGACTATCTACACCACTTATTCTTATAATGCTTATACCACTATTTGATAAGGCTGTACTAATAGCAGCAATAGTTGTTGACATAATCATTTTCTCCTATCTTATAAAAGCCAGCTAAAAAGCTGACTTTTATATACAATATAAAATACATAATTTTTTTAAATATTTTTTCAGAAGTTGTTTATTTAATTGTACTTTTTCTTAATAACAACTCTTCTTCTTGGCTCTTCACCAATACTTTCTGTTTCAACATCATCTCTATTTGCAAGTTCTGTATGAATTATTAATCTTTCATATGCAGACATAGGCTCAAGTCTAATAGGCTTTCTAAATCTTATAACGTTATTAGCCATCTTATTAGCAAGCCTTTTTAATTTTTCTTCTTTTTGCTTTTTGTAATCATTTACTTCAACAAAAACTTTAGCATAATCTTCATCTTCTCTTTGTAACATTGAATTTAATATAGACTGAAAAGACTCAATTGTCTTTCCTTTATATCCTATAAAATGAGAAACATCACTACCTTTTATATTTAAAATAACTTGATTTTCCCTTCTATCTATAGAATATTGTAAATCTTCTTCACCAGTAATTTTAAACATTTCTGATAATATACTTTTTAATTTATCAGATGTATTTTTATACTGTTCATCACTTATCTTTTTATCAACTGTAAGTCTAACCTTAGCAAGCTTTGCTGATAAAATTCCGAGTACTCCTCCTGAAACTGGTTCTTCAAGAACTTCGATTTTTACATCATCACGTGAAACCTTAAGTTCCTCAAGACCTTTTCTAATAGCCTCTTCGACTGTTTTTCCCATTTGTTCAGTTACTTTTTTCATTTACTTTCCTCCTTCTTTTAAAGCTAGCTTTTCTTCATCTTTTTTCATAATACGTGAAATTACCATTTGTTGTATTATTTGAAGTATATTTCCAAACAACCAATATACTCCAAGTGCAAGTGGCATCGAATATGCAATAGAAGCACTAAGAAGTGGCATCATCATATTCATAGATTTTTGCATTTGCTCTTGCTCTTCTGAAACAGCTTGCATGTCAGCTGTATTTCTTTGTAATAGCTTATTGGAGATAATTGATAAGATAAATGTAAAAATTGGTATTACAAGTGCAACAGGACTAGCCTTTTTAGTTTCATCTTTACTGAAAACATTAGCTGGCACCTCACCTAAATTAAAACCTTTACACACTTGCATATCCAGTAAATCTTTTTCCTTAGCAATATTTATTTCATTATTTTTTATAAACTTCTCATCAATGTTTTCTTCACCAACTTCAGAATATACCTCCACTGCATACGTTTTAATTTGTTCTTGTGACATATTAAGTATATACGTAAGAGGTTGTCTAACAATTGCAAACATTGCAAATATTATAGGAATCTGAATAAGAAGTGGTAAACATCCTCCAAGAGGATTTATCTTATGTTCACTCATAAGTTTCGTTAGCTCTTCTGCTTGCTTTTGCTTATCATTTTTATATTTTTCTTGAATTTTCTTTTCTAATGGTGCTATTTTTTTCATTTCTTCAGTTGATTTCATCTGCTTTAAATAAAGTGGCAATAATACAAGCTTAGTAAATAGAGTAAAAATTAAAATTGAAATAAAATAATTATGATTCACTAAATTATATATAAGCCTAATTATCATACCGAAAAAACTAGCTATCAAATTTACCATTTATGTCATCCTTTCATTTTAAATGATCTACTCCACCTTTTGAAAAAGGATTACACCTTAAAATTCTTATTATCCCTAAAATATTACCTTTAATTATACCATATTTGTCAACTGCTTGCTTGGTATACTCAGAGCACGAAGGATAATAAATACACCTTTTTCCAAATAACGGCGAAATATATTTTTGATATGTTTTTATTAATTGTATTTCAACACCCTTAACAAATTTAGAAATAGTATTTAACATGTCACCAAAACTAATTTTCATAAAGTTCTATCTCTTTTAAACAAGTACAAAAATCATCATATATGCAATGAAAATCAGTATCACATACAGTTACATTTTTCTTATATAAAAATATAATGTTAACACCTCTTCTTAGTTTGTACTCTTCTAATTTATAAGCTTCTCTTGCCCACCTTTTTAGTTTATTGCGACAAACGCTATTTCCATTTTTCTTTGAAACACAAACACCAAAAAAGTTTAAACTAGAATTACCTTTATTTTTTGTATAATGTAAAGTTAAGTATTTACCAGATTTTGAGTATTTACCTTTTTTTAAAACATATCTAAATATTCTATTTTTTTTTAATCTTAAAGTAAACTTCATAATTTAAATCTTTCCTTTTTATGAGAAAAGTGGATATGAAAAAACATACCCACTTTTTTAAGTAGACTAAGCACTTATAACTTTTCTTCCCTTAGCTCTTCTACGTTTTAACACTTCTCTACCAGAAGCTGTTGACATTCTTTTTCTAAATCCATGTACTTTTTCTCTGTGTAATTTCTTTGGTTGATATGTTCTTTTCATTGTTACACCTCCTAAAATGTGATATTTAATAAACTCAATAATTAATAATAAAATGTGTTATGAAATCTTTCCATAACTTATATAATAGCGAATTTATTATATAACACTTTTTTTTATTTGTCAATTTATTTTTTCAATTATTTTTAAATTTATGGTAAAGTAATAAAATATCTAAATATTCAAATATTCAATTTTTTACACTAAATTTAACTATAGCTAAAATATCTATTTTTAATCAAGATAATGCTAAAAAAACACTTAACATAAAAATTAGTATAAAAGCTAAGTACGTAGGATATATGTGTAATTATAACATAATTGTGTGCAAACGTACAAACTGAAAACAAAATAGGTAAGTAGTGGAATATAATTATTTATGTTTTTTTATAAATTTATTTAAAATTTTATCAAAAAAAGTTATCCACAGGTGATAAATAAACATGTGTTTAAACTGTGGATAACTTTACAAATTTATTACAAAAATTGACCAAAAAGGCTAAAAATCAACATCAAAAAATTAAAAGTTATCCACAGGTGCATTTTTTTATGTTACAAAAATATTTCACAAAAATTTTAGTATTTTTTTTTATAAAAAAAAGTAAAAAGTATTGTATTTTTGCGCATTTCATGATATAGTAGTTTATGTAAAAAATAAGATTATGTTTTCACATGTTTCACACTAATCCACAGAAATTATGTAAATTTCATTAATTTATTATCTTATTTTGTCGATAAGTTATCCACACCTGTGGATAACTCTGTGGATAACTTAAAAAAACATGTGTTTTAGAAAGGTGGTTTTATGGATAATAACTTTGCTCAAATTTGGTCTCAAGCATTAGAAATTTTAAAAAATGAAATGTCACTTGTTGGATATAAAACTTATGTTGAAGTAATATCTCCAAGAGTAGTGGATGAAAATACTATTTGTTTTATATTACCTTCAAGCTATCATATAGATATTTGTAAGAAAAGATTTTTAGATTTAATAGAAAATACACTTACTATGTTAACTAATAAATCATATAAAATTGTATTCGAATCTAAAGAAATTATTCCAGATCCATTAAATGAAACGTTAAATGCTAATGATAGCAATGTAAGCTTAACAAATTCAACAACAGAAGAAAAAAATAATGATCTTGAAAATTTAACAAAAAAAACAAATGATAATGCTGGTCTAAATGAAAAATATACCTTTGAAAACTTCATAATTGGTTCAAATAACCGTTTTGCACACGCAGCCGCTGTTGCAGTATCTGAAAATCCAGGAAAAGAGTATAATCCGCTATTTATTTATGGAGGGGTAGGACTTGGTAAAACCCACCTTATGCAAGCAATAGGTAATTACATGTATAAATCAAATCCAAATACCAGAATAATTTATTGTACTGGTGAAGTTTTTGCAAATGAGGTTATTTCAGCAATTATGAACAGTCAAAATGAATCTTTTAGAAAAAAATTTAGAAATATAGACTTGTTATTAATAGATGACATCCAATTTCTAGCTGGAAAAGATAAGTGTCAAGAAGAATTTTTTCACACTTTTAACACATTATTTGAAAGTGGCAAACAAATCGTACTAACATCAGAAAAACCGCCAAAAGAAATTCCGTTACTAGAAGATAGATTAAAAACTAGATTTGAAATGGGACTTTCAGTTGATATTCAAGCTCCAGACTATGAGACACGTTTAGCAATTTTAAGAAAAAAAGCTGAAAAGGAACGTTATGTTATAAATGATGATATTTTAGTAAAAATCGCTACAAGAGTAAAATCTAATATTAGAGAGCTAGAGGGCGTTTTCAATAAGTTAGTTGCTTATACATCATTTACAAAATCAGAATTAACAGATGCAATTGTTGACAATACAATTGAATCTATACTTGTAAAAAATACTAAAACAGTTACAAGTAAGTTAATTATGCAGGTTGTATGTAAATTTTTTAATATAAAAGTTCAAGATATAATTAGTACTAAAAGATCTAATAGTGTTGCTTTTCCAAGACAAATAGCAATGTATCTTTGCAGAGAAGTTGCAAATATGTCGTTTCCAAACATAGGAAGAGACTTTGGTGGTCGTGATCATTCAACAGTATTGCACGCATATTCAAAAATAAGTTCTGAATATGACACCAATCCTGAAACAAGAGATTTAATAGAAGATATTAAAAAATCCTTGTCAGTAGCTGATTAGAAGTGATTGTTTCATATTTGTTACATAAATATTAAAAAAATATTACTTTAATTTGAGTTATCCACAGGTTGTTGTGGATAAGCATGTGGATAACATGTGGATAATTTGATGATTTTAAAATTATCCACAACGAACAAAAATTCTGTGGATAACTTGAACAGGTTATCCACAGGTTTATCCACGGTCATAAATATAGTAATACCAGTATTTAGAAGTAGTTATCCACATTATCAACATGCCCTACTACTACGACTATGAACTTATATAATATAATATAAATTACTAATAAGGTTTTTGAGTTGTGATAAACATATTTTCTGTGGATATTGTGGATAACTGCATAATAAAATTTAAAAATATATTAATATTAAATAAAAAAAATTATTTGTAATTTACAATAAAAAAGTGGGAGGAAAAATAAATGAATATTAAATGTAATCTTAAAGAATTAATTAATGGATTAAATATTGTTTCAAAAGCATCTAATAAAACAACAATGCCTATATTAGATGGTGTATTATTAGAAGCATACAATGGAACACTTAAGTTAATTACTTATGATTTAGAAATAGGATCTGAACATACATTAGATTGCGAAGTAATTGAAGAAGGCTCTACTGTTGTAGATACTAAAATGTTAAATGAAATTGTAAGAAAAATAGAAGATGAAGAAATAGAAATAAGTGTGGAGAATTCTTTATTTATACTAAAATCTATAAATGGTATTTTTAAGCTTGCAACTATGAACCCTGATGAATACCCTAAATTACCTCAATTTGATATAGAAAGTTCTGTTGTTTTGAATCAAAAGAAACTAAAAGACATGATAAAAAGAGTAATATTTTCTGTTAGTACAGATGAAAATAGACCTGTATACAATGGAGCCTTAGTAAAAGTCGAAGATAATATACTAACTATTATTGCAATAGATGGTTTTAGATTATCACTAAGAAAGTATTTTAGTGAAACTGAAATTAATGACTTTAAAGCTATTATTCCTGGAAAGGTATTGTCTGAATTATTAAAAATTTTAGCAGATGCTGATGAAACAGAGACTGTAAAGATTGGTATAAATAGAAATCAAGCTATGTTTAAAGTAGGAAGAAGCATAATATTAAGCAGAATTATTGAAGGAGAATTTTTAAACTATAATAGTATTA
>HF991998.1:15449-21439 GCA_000433135.1 Clostridium sp. CAG:921 | reverse complement strand
TATTTATATTTTTTTTGCAATAGAAAAAAGAAATTCGAGCTTTTTTTCTCGAACTTCTTTAACCTATATTACTCAACTATGTCATCTTTTACATCAATTGTGACAGAATCTGATGAAATCTCCTCTTCTGTATCTCCAACATCAATCAAATCTTCATCCTTCTTAGCAGGTACGATCTCAGTATCACATACTCCTTCAAGTTCGAACCTGTTCATATCAACAATTCCAGTGCCAGCAGGAATCAATCTACCAATTATAACATTTTCCTTAAGACCTAATAACTTATCAACTTTACCTTTTACAGCAGCATCAGTTAGAACTCTAGCAGTTTCTTGGAATGACGCAGCAGACAAGAACGAATCTGTAAGTAATGCTATTTTTGTAATACCTTGTAAAGTCTTTTTTCCTTTGGCAGGTTTTTTACCAGCTTCAATAGCTAATTTATTTTGTTTATTGTACTTCATCATATCAACAGTAGATCCTGCAATTAAATCAGTTTCACCTGCATCTTCAACAAATATTTTTCTTAACATTTGTCTACCAACAATTTCAATATGTTTATCATTTATATGAACACCCTGTGTTCTATAAACTTTTTGAACTTCATTAATTAGGTAATTTTCAACAGCTACATCGCCACTTATACGAATAATATCATGTGGATCAAGTGAACCTTCAGTTATTCTCTCACCAGCTTTTACCACATCTCCATTGCCAACAACGAGTCTCATACCATATGGTATAACATATCTTTCAACAAATTTATCCTCTTCACGTGTTACAATAACTTCTTTATTAGCGCCATGTTCACCAATAGTTACAACACCATCAATTTCAGTTACCATTGCAACGCCCTTAGGTTTTCTTGCTTCAAATAGTTCTTCAACTCTAGGAAGACCTTGAGTTATATCAGATCCAGCAACACCACCACTATGTATAGTTCTCATTGTAAGCTGTGTACCTGGTTCACCTATTGACTGTGCTGCAATTATACCAATTGCCTCACCAGGTGTTATAGGCTCACCTGTAGCTAAGTTTTTACCATAGCACTTAGCACATACGCCTCTAACCGATTCACAAGTAAATGCTGATCTAATCATTACTTTTTCTATTCCATGAGCAATTATGTCATCAGCAATTTGATCTGTTACAAAAGTATTTCTTGGATATAGTAAATTTCCTTCATTATCATATAAGTCATGACTTAAGAATCTTCCTTCAATTCTTTCATGTAGTTTTTCTATTGGCTCACCACTTTCCATAATAGCTTCAACTTCAAATCCTTCATGTGTACCACAATCATCTTCCATAACTATTACATCTTGGTTAACATCAACAAGTCTTCTTGTTAAATATCCTGAGTCAGCAGTTCTTAATGCAGTATCAGCAAGACCTTTTCTTGCACCATGTGATGCTATGAAAAATTCAAGTACATCAAGACCTTCTTTAAAGTTTGACTTTATAGGAAGCTCTATTGTTCTACCCATTGTATCGGCCATAAGTCCACGCATACCACCTAGCTGTCTGATCTGTGTTGGGTTACCTCTGGCACCTGTGTTAGCCATCATTTGGAATGGATTCATTTTATTTGGATTATTCATAATTTCTGTTTGAATCTTATCAGTAGCTTTTGACCAAATTTTAATGATCTCGTTATATCTTTCTTCATTTGATATAAGTCCACGTTTAAAGTTTTTAAGTACTTTTTCAGCACTTGCTTCAGCTTCAGCAAGTATCTCTGGCTTATTATCTGGGACTTCAATATCATGAACCGAAACTGTAACTGCAGCCTGAGTAGAATATTTATATCCATTTGCCTTAATATCATCAAGTACTTCAGCTGTTCTTGTTATACCATGCTTAGCTATACATTTATCTACAATTTGTCCAAGTTGTTTTTTCTTTGCTTCAAAATCTATTTCTAGTCTTAAATAATTTTCTTCTTTACTTCTATCAACAAATCCAATATCTTGTGGAATAAAACTATTAAATATAAGTCTACCTGCAGTGGCATCTATTAATCCAGTGTAAGTTTTACCATTTATTTCTTTGCTCACTCTTACTTTAATAGGTGCATGCATTCCTATTACTTTTGCATCATAGGCCATTAAAGCTTCATCGACACTAGCAAATATCTTTCCGGCACCAGGCTCATCATCAATTTGTACAGTTAAGTAAAAACTACCAAGTATCATATCCATTGAAGGCACTGTTACTGGTTTACCATCTTGTAATTTAAGTAAGTTATTTGATGCAAGCATTAGCATTTTTGCTTCAGCAACTGCTTCTGGTGAAAGAGGAACGTGAACAGCCATCTGGTCACCATCAAAATCAGCATTAAATGCTGAACAAACAAGTGGATGTAACTTTATTGCTCTTCCTTCAACTAAAACTGGTTCAAATGCTTGTATACCTAATCTATGAAGTGTTGGAGCACGGTTTAACATAACAGGTCTATCTTTAATAACATCTTCTAATACATCCCAAACCTCTACAGCAGTTCTTTCAACCATTCTCTTTGCATTTTTTATATTAAAAGCAAGTCCTCTTCTTACAAGTTCCTTCATTACGAATGGCTTAAATAGTTCAAGTGCCATTTCTCTTGGTAAGCCACATTGATGTATCTTTAAAGATGGTCCAACTACGATAACAGAACGGCCAGAGTAATCAACTCTTTTACCAAGTAAGTTTTGTCTAAATCTACCTTGTTTACCTTTTAACATATCAGATAATGATTTTAATGCCCTACCACCTGCACCTGTTATCGGTCTACCACGTCTACCATTATCAATTAAAGCATCTACAGCTTCTTGTAACATTCTTTTTTCATTTCTTACGATTATATCTGGAGCCTCTAACTCAAGTAACCTTTTAAGTCTATTATTTCTATTTATAACTCTTCTATATAGATCATTTAAGTCTGACGTTGCAAATCTACCACCATCAAGTTGTACCATAGGTCTTAAATCTGGAGGAATAACTGGTAAAACTTCAAGAATCATCCATTCAGGCTTATTACCAGACTCTACAAATGCATCAATCGTTTCAAGTCTTTTTATTATCTTTGCACGTTTTGCTCCAGTTGCTTTTTCAAGATCTTTTCTCAAATCTTTTTGCAATTTTAGTAAATCAACTTTTTGTAATAATTCTCTTATTGCTTCTGCACCCATACCTACCTTTAAGCATCCAGGTCCATATTTTTCAAGTGCTTCCCTATATTCTCTTTCAGTTATTACATCACAAGGTCTAAATTCTGTATCTTTAGAATCTATAACTATATATGATGCAAAGTATAAAACTTTTTCAAGTGCTTTTGGAGAAATATCAAGGATAAGAGCCATTCTACTAGGAATACCTTTAAAAAACCAGATATGAGAGACTGGACAAGCAAGTTCAATATGTCCTAGTCTTTCACGTCTTACTTTTTTCTTTGTAACTTCAACGCCACATCTGTCGCAAATTATCCCTTTATATCTTACTTTTTTATATTTACCACAATAACATTCCCAGTCTTTTGTAGGTCCAAATATCTTTTCACAAAATAGACCATCTCTTTCTGGTTTTAATGTTCTGTAATTGATAGTTTCAGGCTTTTTAACTTCACCTTTTGACCATTCTCTTATTTTTTCAGGTGAGGCTATACCGATACTTAATCTATCAAAATTTTCCATGTCCTGCATAATATAAAATCCTCCTTACACTTTATTCTTCATCAAAGTTTATAACATCTTCTCCTAGTGTATCTTCATTCTCATCTTCGTTAACTGTTTCACCATCTTCATCTTCTAGTGTCATTCCTTCGAAATCTTTATCTGTTACTGTTAAATTATTACTCTCATCTTCAAAATTTGGCTCAATTCCATCTGAATCATCTTCCATAGATTCTTTCAATTCTAATTTTTCATCTTCTTTATACATTTGCAAATCTAGCCCCAAGCTTTGTAATTCCTTTGTTAAAACTCTAAATGATTCTGGAATACCTGGAGTTGGAATACTTTCTCCTTTAACTATTGCTTCATAAGTTTTTAGTCTTCCCACAATATCATCAGATTTTACTGTTAGCATTTCTTGCAATGTATATGATGCTCCATAAGCCTCTAATGCCCAAACTTCCATCTCACCAAATCTCTGACCACCAAACTGTGCTTTACCACCTAGTGGTTGTTGTGTAACAAGTGAATATGGTCCTATAGAACGGGCATGTATCTTATCTTCAACCATGTGATATAGTTTTAACATATACATATATCCTACTGTAACTTCTGCATCTAGTAACTCACCAGTTCTTCCATCATGAATTGGGAATTTACCAGTTTCATTAAATCCTTGCTGTTTTAACAATTCTTCTATTTCATTTTCTTTAGCACCATCAAAAACAGGTGTTGATATTTTCCAGCCAAGTTGTTTTGCTGCAAAGCCTAAATGAGTTTCAAGCAACTGTCCAACATTCATACGTGAAGGTAATCCAAGTGGATTTAGAACAATCTGAAGTGGTGTACCATCTGGTAAATATGGCATATCTTCTCTTGGCAATATACGTGAAATAACACCCTTATTACCATGACGTCCTGATATTTTATCACCAACTGATATTTTTCTTTTTTGAGCTATATATATTCTTACTACCTTATGAACACCTGCAGCAAGCTCGTCACAATTTTCTCTAGTAAATATTTTTACATCTACAATAGTACCAGCCTCGCCATGTGGAACTCTAAGTGAAGTATCTCTTACCTCTCTTGCCTTTTCACCAAATATTGCTCTTAAAAGCTTTTCTTCGGCAGTAAGTTCTGTTTCACCCTTTGGAGTAACCTTACCAACAAGTATATCTCCAGGTCTTACTTCAGCACCAATTCTTATTATACCGTTTTCATCAAGATCTTTTAGAACATCATCACCAACATTTGGAACTTCTCTTGTAATCTCTTCTGGTCCAAGTTTCGTATCTCTTGCTTCGCAATCATAGTCTTCAATATGTATTGTTGTTAAAATATCATCCCTTACTAAATCTTCAGAAATTAATATAGCATCCTCATAGTTATATCCTTCCCAAGTCATAAAGCCAACTAATATATTTTTTCCTAATGCTAACTCGCCCTTATCTGTTGAAGGACCATCAACTATAACATCACCTTTTTTTACTTTCTCACCTTTTAAAACTATAGGTTTTTGATTTATGCATGTTCCTTGGTTGGATCTTTGATATTTTATTAAATGATATTCATCCTTTCCTGTCTTTGTATCTATTATCACCTTTGTACTATCTACGTAAGAAACAACACCATCATTTTTAGCAGTTATAACTATTCCAGAATCAACTGCTGCCTTATATTCAATTCCAGTACCAACAATAGGACTTTCCGCTCTTATTAATGGAACAGCTTGACGTTGCATGTTAGCTCCCATAAGTGCACGTTTTGCATCATCATTTTCAAGAAATGGTATCATCGCTGTTGCAACTGATACAAGTTGTTTTGGTGAAACATCCATTAAATCAACTTTATCTTTTTCAATTTCAACAATTTCATTTTGATGTCTTACTTTAACCCTTTTATTTATAAATTTATTTTCCTCATCAAGAGGCTCATTTGCCTGAGCAACAATATATTTATCTTCTTCATCAGCAGTGATATATATTACGTCATCAGTTACTCTATGTTCTTCTTTGTCAATTACTCTATATGGAGTTTCTATAAATCCGTAACGATTAATTCTTGCAAAAGTAGAAAGTGAAGATATAAGTCCTATATTTGGTCCTTCTGGTGATTCAATTGGGCATAACCTACCATAGTGTGTATGATGAACATCACGAACCTCAAATCCTGCTCTATCTCTTGTTAATCCACCAGGTCCAAGAGCTGATATTCTTCTTTTATGAGTAAGTTCTGCAAGTGGATTAATCTGATCCATAAATTGTGATAATTGCGAACTACCAAAGAACTCTCTTATTGAACCAACTATTGGCTTTATATTTATCAAAGTTTGAGGTG
>HF991998.1:14395-15421 GCA_000433135.1 Clostridium sp. CAG:921 | reverse complement strand
ATCTAAATCCTGCGTAGCCATCCTCTCACGAACAACTCTTTCTAATCTAGCAAGTCCTATTCTAAATTGATTTTGTAATAATTCGCCAACACATCTAACACGTCTATTACCTAGATGATCAATATCATCTACACTTCCCATACCATGCCTAAAGTTTAAAAAGTAATTAATAGAAGCCATTATATCATCCATCGTAGCACACTTAACTACTAATTTTTCTCTATTTATTCTTATTTGTTTCTTTAAAGTTTCCTCGTCTGCATCTGGGAATTCTTCTAATAATTTCTTTAATTCAGGAAGATATACTTCCTCTTTAATAATATTCTTGTCAATGTCAATACCAAGATATTTAGAAATATCAACAGTGTTATTACCAATTACTTTTATTTTTTTATCATTTCTAGTTACATAAACTACATTTATACCACTTTGTTTTATTTCATTTGCTACATCTTCAGTGATAACATCACCTGCTGAAACAAATAATTCACCTGTCTCAGGATTTATTATATCTTCAGCAGCCCTTTCACCTGTAATTCTTGTTGCAATACTCAATTTTTTATTATACTTATATCTACCAACTCTAGCTAAATCATATCTTCTAGGTTCAAATAAAAGTCCAAACAGTACACTCTTAGCTGCATCAACATGTAAAGGCTCACCAGGTCTTATCTTTTTATATATTTCAAGTAAAGCATCATCTTGTGTCTTAGCAATATCTTTGTACATTACCTCATTTAGTAAATCATCTTCAAAAAGTTGCTTTATTTGTTCGTCAGTTTCAACACCTAATGCTCTTATAAGCGTAGTAAGAGGTACCTTCCTTGTCCTATCTACTCTTGTATATAACATGTCAGTTGAATCCGATTCAAATTCAATCCAAGTTCCTCGATTTGGCATAACAGTACCAGAATATAACAATTTTCCTGCTTTATCACGTTCAGACCCAAAATAAACACCTGGTGAACGAACAAGCTGAGAAATAACAACTCTCTCTGCACCATTAATCAAAAATGTACCATTATC
>HF991998.1:11600-14344 GCA_000433135.1 Clostridium sp. CAG:921 | reverse complement strand
TATTTCTTGTTCTTTTATCTCTCCAGTTTCACGGTTTATAAGTCTTACTTGAACTTGTAATCTTGAAGAATAAGATGTATTTCTCTCTTTTGCCTCCTCAATTGTATATTTTGTTTCGTCTTCTAATCTGTAATCTACAAATTCTAACATTAGATTTCCAGAAAAGTCTGTAATAGGTGAAGCATCTGATAATACATCTTTTAATCCAGATTTTAAGAACCATTCATATGATTGCTTTTGAATGTCAATTAAATCAGGCATATCAATTACTTCTTTGATTTTTGAAAAGCTCATTCTAGTTGCTTTTCCATTTTTTACTTCATGAACCATTTTTATACCCCCACACATAACAATTAAAAAGGCGCAAAAACTCAAATTAGTTTACATAAATAACTAATTTGAATCACTATAACACGCTCTTAACTTAATTTTTCTAACATTTTTTTCAACTATTTCAACCATCCTTTGCATTCTAGTTTACATAGTAATTTCTAATAGAAACAATATTTATATCATTATAACATGATATTAAGTAAAATGTCAACCATTTTATTAAAATCATCTGTATTTTTTTATTAGCTTCATATTTTCGTGATAATTTCTACCTCACCCTGAGTATTAAATAATTTTCAAATAATAATTTTACATAATATTGACTTTAATTATTTTTTTTGTTATAATATCATTTGCAAAATGTTTAATATTATAAAATAATTTTTATATTTGTTTGGAATTATTCCAGAAAGGTGAAAAAATGTTATCAATTTTTAAAATTAAGTGCAATAAAATGAAAATTAAGTTTCAAAAAGAATATCACAATCAAAATTATGAGGAGGCATTTTTAACTTTAAAAGATTTATTAATCGAACTAATTTATAATTATGCTATAAGGCATAATATAATAGCTTATAAAGATGAAATTTGTATTGAAAATTTGATCTTTACTCTAAGTAATACAGATATGTCATCATATATCAATTATATTTCAAAATTTCTGTTTGTAATAGAAAATTTCGATTCATATAAAGAAGGAATTGACTATATGATGGAGAATTATCAAATAATTGAAAATTCTTTGTTAGATTAAAATTATATTTTTTATAAAAATCTAACGCAAAACTATAACATATGTTATAGTTTCTTTTAAAAAAAGGATAGACAAAAAAGTCTATCCTTTTTTTAAAGAATAAATATATTTACATTATATAAAACTATATAAAACTATATAAAACAAATATCTCAATAAACCTTTAAAATGCAAATTACGCAAAAATACTTTCAATAAGATTACACATTTCCCTCTTTTAGTCTATCAGCCCTATCTGCAGCAATTAAAGCATCTATCATTTCATCCATATTACCATTTAAAAAGCTTTCAAGTTGATAAATAGTGAAATTAATTCTATGGTCCGTAACTCTACTTTGTGGATAATTATAAGTTCTAATTTTCTCACTTCTTGCACCACTACCGACCTGAAGTCTTCTCGTTGTTGCAAGCTCAGTATTTTGTTTTTCTTGTTCCATTTCATATAATTTAGCTTTTAACATTTTCATAGCATTATCTTTATTTTGAAATTGTGATCTTTCAGTTTGACAAGCTACAACAATTCCAGTTGGTACATGCGTAAGCCTTACAGCAGATGAAGTCTTATTTACGTGCTGTCCACCAGCGCCACTTGCTCTATAAACATCCATTTTTACATCAGCAGGATTTATTTCAACTTCAACGTCATCTACTTCTGGTAAAACTGCAACTGTTACTGTTGATGTATGAATTCTACCACTTGCTTCAGTTTCTGGTACACGTTGTACTCTATGAACTCCACTTTCGAATTTTAACTTACTATATGCACCTTTCCCCTTTATCATGAAAGATACTTCCTTTAGTCCACCAATTCCAGTTTCATTCATATCAATAATTTCAACTTGCCATCTTTTTAATTCTGCGTACATTGTATACATTCTATATAAATTATACGCAAACAAGGCAGCCTCCTCTCCACCAGCACCGCCACGAATTTCAATTATAACATTATTATCATCGTTTTGATCTTTTGGAAGTAAAAGTATTTTTAATTCTTCTTCAATTTTTTCAATTTTTTCTTTTGATGAATAATACTCTTCTTCAGCCATAGATTTCATATCTGGATCTGCCATCATATCTTTTGCATCATCCATATTGCTTTTTTCTTTTTTATACTCTATGTATTTATCTACAACATCTTTCATTGCAGACTGTTCTTTCATATACTTTTTCCATAGGTTTTGATCTGATATTATTTCTGGATCTGATATCAATTTCGTTAATTCATTATATTTTTTTTCTATTTCCTCTAGTTTATCAAACATTCTTATTCTCCTTTTATATATCTTATACACATAACAATTTTATTCTACCATACTTTTTCCACAGTTTCAACATTTTAAATATAATTTTGTAAAATACGATTAAATAAACAGTTATAACTACATAATATAGACTAAACTATGATATACTTTACAAACAAAAAAACATATCCATCAATCAACACTACATATAAACCTGTAAATTGATTAATGGATAAAAAATTATATTTTATGTTTAGCTATTTTGCTATTCTTCATCTTCATTTAAAATTTTTAGTTGCGCCTCTAACATAGAGCTCACCTTTATTTTATAGATTTGTAACTGTTTCTTTTTTTCCTCTAGTTCAGCCTCTTTTTTCAGGATCTCAACTTTAAGTTCTTCTAAATTTTGCTTAGCA
>HF991998.1:11303-11543 GCA_000433135.1 Clostridium sp. CAG:921 | reverse complement strand
GCTTGCTGCTCAGCTTCTTGTTTTAGCTTATCTGCTTCTGAATAAGCATTTTCTATGCTTTTATTTACTCCTTCTTCAAGAGATTTATAATAAGAAACAGACTCTTGCATAGCACTAGTTTTATCTTTTAATTCAGCGTTTTCTTTATACAACGTTTCATAATCTTCCATAACCTTAACAAGAAAATCTTCTACATCGTTAATGTCGTATCCGCCAATTTTTGCCTTTTTAAATGTTTTG
>HF991998.1:0-11290 GCA_000433135.1 Clostridium sp. CAG:921 | reverse complement strand
TTTGCCTTTTTAAATGTTTTGTTATCTATATCTATAGGTGTTAACATATATCTAACCTCCTTTTAAATAACAAAGCAGACACAAAATGCCTGCCAATCTTTATTTTAGCCATGAAAATGACATTTTTTGCTGTTTATACTGCGAAGTTTCAAGGTCATTTTGAATTTCAACATTCTTTGGAGTAATCAAGTATATCAAATTAGATACCCTTTGTATTGTACCCTCAACCATGAATGTAGCACCACTTAAAAAATCTAAAATTCTCCTTGCATCTTCTTTACTTACATTTTCAAGATTTATAATTATAGACTTTTTAGTCTTCAAATAATCTCCGATACCTTCTACTTCATCATAACATGTTGGTTGTGTTATAACCATCTTAGATGATGACATACTAGCATTCATAGGTATAACCTTAGACTGCATATTTCTTGAAGAATACTGTGAGTCTCTTTCTATATCATTGAATGATTTTTTTGATTTATTATATTGATTTTTTCTATTATATTCCTCTTCTTCGTCGTCTTCATATTGACCTTCAGCATCATTGTCATACGCTTCTTCATCATAATACTCGTCGTCCTTATTTCCCATGCCTATCATATCCATAAACTTGTTTATAATTGCTGCACTCATACTTTTCCTCCTATGATACTTACTTATACATTAATTAAACACTAAAATTAGTTATATGTCAAGAGTTTTAAAATAATTTTAACTTCAAAGCATTAATTGTAACATTAATGTAACATTACAATTAAAAAATGACCAAGTATTTGCTAAAAAGAAAATGTTCTTTTTACTTGACTTGTTGATTGATACTTAGAAATGTTAGAAAAAGGATAAGAAATATATTTTCCATAAGATAGATACATAAACGGTGCATTACTACCTGAAAAATATGTCATAGGATCAACTGACCACATAGTACCGTTTTTTGCTTTATCAATTTCAAAATGCAAATGTGGTCCTGTAGAAAATCCTGAGTTACCACTAAGAGCAATTTGTTCACCTCTGGTTACAACTTGGCCTACTTTCACATTGGTTGATGACAGATGACCATATAAAGTCATATATTTATATCCATCATCGCCTATTCCATGGTCAATTACAATATATAACCCATATCCATTATAATTGTATTTACATACCACTACTTTTCCAGAATCCATTGCTACAACTTTATTTCCTGTTGATACTCCAATATCAGTTCCAGTATGTATCATTCCTACAGAAGATCTATATTCACTGTCAGCAAACGCTGCTGTTATCTTATACGAAGATGGTACTGGCCAAGTAAATTTTCCTGAAAAACTACCGCTAAATTCAGAATTCATGGCTGCAAGTCTAGCAAGTTCCTCATCTCTTTTTTTTACTGCTTCTTTTTCCTTTTCACCAAGTAACTTCTGTCTTTGCTCTAAGTTTTCTTTACTGTTTTTCATTTGCTCTACTTTTTTTTCTTTTTGCTCAGATGCGCTAATTAATGCGTCTGTTGATTTTTCCACATCATATTTTAATTGTTCTAGTAAAACTTGTTGAATTTGTATATCTTTTTTTACATTGCTTATATATTCTTTTTCATTTTTCACATTTCCAATAAGTGATTTATCATATTCAAGTATTCCCTGATATACATTCATCTTTGAAAAAAAATCAGTTATTCCAGCACTGCTAAAAAGCACATCCAACACATTTGGAACTCCATTTTCATATATTGCCCTTAGTCTAGTATTATACATGTCTTCTGCAGCATTATATTTTTGTGAAGAATCTTGTAGCATAGCTTCATAATTCTCTATTTTTTCATTTACTGCCTCTACTTTTCCTTGAAGTTCACTAAGTTTTGTGCTATACTCACTTATTCTACTATCAAGTTCTGTAATATCATATTGATACTGTGCAATCTCTTTTTCTAATCCATCTAATTTATTTATATTTAACGCTTGTTCATTTTTTATATTTTCTATTTCTTTTTGATAATCCTGAAGTGTGTCTGCTAAAAGTGGACTTTGAAAAAACGTAAAAATAGTCACCAAAATTATTAACGTTCCAATTTTTGTTACTTTTCTCACTTTATCACATCCTTACTTTAAATAACTTAATGGATTTTTATTACTACCATATGAAGATGAAGTCCTTACCTCAAAATGTAAATGTGAACCAGCTGTAGGATTAGACACTGTTGGTCTTGGACTTACGTTTCCGGTGTTTCCAGAGATACCTATAGGTTGTCCAGCACTTACACTATCTCCTTCTTTTACCTTTAATGAACTTAAATGTGCATATAAAGTATAAAGCCCATTTGAATGTTTTATAAGTATATAGTTTCCATACATATATCTACCATTTGTATATCTAGATGTATCATTATACCCAGAATCATTTACAACATACTTAGCTAAAATTACTTCACCCGCTAAGCTTGCAAAAACATTTTGAGATTTTACTCCAAAGTCTACGCCAGTATGACCTGCATATCCATAATATCCACACGTTACATTTTTTGTTACAGTAGGCCAAAACTTTAGTGTACCACTAGATGCTAAGGCTGTAGTATTTGCATACGTAGAATTTTTGTTATTAGATGAGCTATTCTGTCCATTTTGCTTCCTTTTTTCTTCTTCTTTTCTTCTTCTTTCTTCTGCTCTTTTTTCTGCAGCTATAATTTCTGCCTGCAATGCCTTCTCGGCTTCTTCTTGTTTAGCTTCAAGCACAGTATTAATTTCTTTTAAATTATTTTTAGAATTATTTAATTCACTTACTTTTTGTTCTTTTGCAGATTTTGCATTTGCAAGAGAAGTTTTAGATTTTTCTATATCGTAAGTGAGCTGATCTAGTAATAATTTTTGTTCTTCAATATTTTTTTTAATATTACTAACATATTCTTTTTCGTTTTTTACGTTTCCAATAAGTGACCTATCATACTCAAGTATTGCTTGATAACCATTTAACTTTGAAAAAAAATCAGTTATTCCTTCACTATTAAATAATACATCTAATATATTTGGAACTCCATTTTCATATATAGCCCTTAGTCTAGTGTTATACATATCTTCTGCTGCACTATATTGCTGTGCAGAATTCTGTAGCATATTTTCATATTGTGAAATTTTTTTATTAATTTCATTCTTTTTATTTTCTAAATCAGCAAGTTCATTCGAATATTTTGTTATATCATCATTCAAACTGCCAATTTGTTCTAAATATGAATTTGCCTCTTTCTCGACTTCCGATATTTTTGTATTATTAGAATTAATTTGATTTTGTATCTGAGTTACCTTATTTTGTGCATCCGACACACTATCAGCATAAATAGGAATTAAAGCTATAGAAAATATTCCTATAGCTCCACTAAATACCAAAGTCTTTCTATACAAATTTTTTAAATAATTTTTCATATATAACTTTATACTCCTCTATACTATAAATATAATTTTATCCAAAAGGAAATGAAAATTGCATTGCAGGATACTGAACTAAAGGATCTGACAATTTTCCATCTATACGAATTTCAAAATGTAAATGCGGTCCTGTTGAGTTTCCAGTAGATCCAACATATGAAATAACTTGACCTTTTTCAACAACATCTCCTTTTTGGACAGCTAGTGTTGTATTATGACCATATAATGATAGATAAGTTTTTCCATCTTCAGTACACTTTCCATGATCAATTATTATATAATTTCCATATCCATAGTTACTATATGTTGCAACTATTACAGTACCAGCTTCTATAGCAACAACAGGTTTTCCGAATATTTGATATCCAGATATATCACAACCTGTATGAGCACTACCTGCTGGATTTACCAAATTATATACTTCATTAAATCTAGTAGTTATTGTTGTATAGCCTTCCACCGGCCACACAAAATTTCCTCCAGTAAAAGTAGTAGAATCTGAAGTGTTGGCTTTACTCATAGCATTTTTTACTATTTTATTTATTTGATCTTCAAGTTCATTAAATGCTTCTTCTTTTTTTTTCGTAAGCGCATCAACTGCATCTTGTAAGTCAACTTTCGTTGTTTGTAATTCTTCTACTTTTTTCTTTTTTTCTTCAATCGTTTCATTTAACTTTTGAGTAGTAGCTTCCATACTACTTTTGTATGTTTCTACCTGTAATTTTTGTGATTCCAATTCTTTTTTTACATAATTAATATACTCTTTTTTATTTTTTATTGTACTTGTTGCAGATTTATAATAATCTAAAATACTAGTGTATACATTCATTTTTCTAATAAAATCAGAAAATCCCTCTGAATTTATTAATATTTCAACAATATTTGGCATACCATTTTCATAAATGTATCTAAGCTGCGCGTTATATTTTTCACGTGTTGCATCATAAATTGATGAAGTATCATTTAAAGAATTCTCATATTCTTCAATTTTTTTACTAGCTTCATCAATTTTTTCTTCAAGTTCCAATATTTTTTTAGTATTGTCATTCATCTGAATATCTAATGTTACTATATCGTAACTATACTCTGATATTTGTCTTTCAACACCAGATAATTTTCTCATATTAGTCTTCTGTTCTTTTTGAATATTTTTTAATTCTGATTCATAATTTTCAAGATCTGCTGCAATAGTTACATTAGTTACGGTAAATAACAAAAAAAGTGACAAAACTGCAATAAGTAAATACTTTTTTTTCAACCTCAAATTTAACACATAACTCCTCCTATGCTTTTAAATACTTCTTAATAGATATCGCACTGCCAAACACTCCTATAAATAGACCTACAACAACATATATAGCAAGAATCTTATACCACAATGTAGAGTAAGGTAAAAATCCAAATACCCCTAGTGAAGACCCTATTTTAGGCAATCTTGTATAGGCAAGTACATATGCAAGTGATATTAAAATAAAAGAAATTACTGCTGAAACTATACCAATTATTGCTCCTTCAACAACAAAAGGTTTTTTTATAAATTTATTGGTTGCACCAATATAACGCATTATAAATATTTCACGCTGATTTGAATATACTGCAAGCTTAATCGTATTTGAAATTATGAAAATACTAACAATTAGCATCACTGAACCCACACCAAGCAAGAACACATTAGCAATTTTGGAAAGAGTAATTATTGCTTCAATAGTTGTTTGATTATCTTTTACTTTATAGATTCCATCAATTTTTTGTAATGATTCTTTTACTTTACTCCAATCTTCTAGACTATTAAATTTTACTATAAAAGATGCTGGGAAAATCTTTAAATTTTCTACTCCTTCTATCATATATTCTTGTCCTTTAAATATTTCTTTTGCATCTTGATAGGCCATATCTTTGTCTAGGTACTCAACACTTTTTACTCCATCTATTAACTTAATCTCGTCTTTCATATACTCGATTTCAGTATCTGTAGCTGAGTCCTCTATAAAGGCTTGTAATCCTTGTTCAACCCTTACTGTATTTACATTTACATTTACATTTTCAAAAAGTATTATAAAAATTCCAAGCACTAACATAGTTGCACATATTATAAGTGTAGTTGAAAAAGTCTTAGAGCCATGTTTTTTTAAATTATCAAAGCCTTCCTTTATCAAATATGTATTAGTTGTCATATTTAGTATCCTCCTTTTTGTTCATCTTTAATAACTCTACCATGATCTAATGCAATTACCCTTTTTCCAAGTTGATTTACTATATTTCTATCATGAGTAACTACCAATATTGTAGTTCCTCTAGCGTTTATATCAAGTAAAGTTTTAAAGATTTCACCAGCAGTGTTAGGATCTAAATTTCCAGTAGGTTCGTCAGCAATTATAATAGGTGGTTTAGTAGCAAGTGCACGTGCAAGTGCAACTCTTTGTTGTTCACCGCCTGAGAGCTGATTTGGATAAGACTTTTCTTTTCCAACTAGTCCTACCATTTCAAGTGAAGCTTTAAGTTGTGCCTTAATTTCTTTTTCACTACACTCAAGAACACGTAATGAAAACATTATATTTTCTTCAACAGTCCTATCATATAACAATCTAAAATCTTGAAATACAAATCCAATTTTTCTTCTTAAAAAAGGAACTTCTTTTGGCTTTATTCTACCAATATCCTTATTGTCTATTAATATTTTACCAGATGTTGGCTCTTCTTCTTTTATCATCAATTTTAAAAATGTAGATTTACCAGAACCGGAAGGTCCTACTAAAAATACAAATTCACCTTTTTCTATATTAACATTTACAGCATCAAGAGCTGTTATACCATGATCATATCTTTTACTTACGTTTATAAATTGTATCATATTCTACCTCTCACATATAATCTTCCAAAATTATATTATCATAAAAAGTCAAATAAAACAACAAAATTTAAAAAATATTTCATATATTTTGCATTTCCTTTAACACTTTCTTTATGATCTCTTCAACAGAACAATTGCTTATATCAACTTTAGAAAGTACGTCTTTTATTTGTTTTAAAGAATATCCAAGTACCTGTAATGCGGTTATTGCCTCTTGTTCATTTGAGTTAGTAAATTTTGATGTACCAGATTTTGAGGAAGTAGAAATTAAATCCTCATTAGTAATTTTATCTTTTAATTCAAAAATAATTTTTTGTGCCATTTTTGGTCCAATACCAGGAATTTGCTTTAATAAAGCTACATCTTCTGTAGCTATTGCAATGCACATATCACTTGTAGATATGTTAGAAATTATTCCAAGTGCAACTTTTGGTCCAACTCCACTTACTAATATTAACTTTCTAAAAAATTCTAATGTTTCATATGTAAGAAAGCCAAAAAGTTTCATATCATCCTCTCTTACATTAAGATGTGTATAAATTTTAACCTGTTCTCCAATTTCAAGCCTTGAAATTTCACTTTCTGGCATATATATTTCATACCCAATATTGTTTACGTCAATTATCACTTTATCTTTTAATATACTATCAATTTTACCATAAAAATGCGCATACATATAAATACCTCCTACTTGGTATATTTTACACAAAATTATGATATATGTCAATTTTTAAGTTAAATCATCGCAATATTTTCTTTATTGTAACACAAAAAATATTTTTGAATGCTTTTTTATTTATCTAATCATCATTTTGTATTATTATGTGATTTGCTATTTTTTTTAAGTTCACACATTCACTTTCTTGAATCATCTTTACGATTTCTTCCTCTTCTTTCTCATTTATTTTTTTTAATTTTATTATAATCTCTACACTTTTATCTTCGTTTGAAGTCTTACTATATATCCTATAAGTACGCTTTCCATAAAAAAACATATCATAAAAAGACATTGTTGTAAATATTATTCCAAGTGTAGCAACTAAATATACCAAACTATCAATCAAACATTGCATATAAATCACCTATGATATTTTATGAATAAATTAACTAATTGTTAAAAAAGTACATACTTTCATAAGTACGTACTCTATTTAATTCTAAAATATTTTTAAACTTGGTTTTTCAACAATTTCTTCTCCATCATCATCCTTTTTATTATCTTCATTAGTATTTTTATTAGATTTATCATCGACAAAATCTGCATTTTGGAATGCATCACGCATAACTTCATCTGGATAGTGTATATCTAAAAATACATCCAAACTATTCTTTGGTGGAATATTCTTGTGTCTTTCCAAGTCTCTATTTGCAGCAAGTGTGGATATTCCCATATCAAATATCATAAATATACATAATGCCCAAGTACATACTATTCCAAATTTTCTTGGTATCATTTCTATTAATGAAGACAAATACGGAACTACTAACTTCATAACAACTAAACACAAAAATCCCCAAAACAAAGCAAACGGAACCGTAGTCCTTCCATTGATGTTTAAAAATAAATCACTATAATCCCAAGATAAGCTTCCAAATACTTTTTCTTGTATATATGAACACAAATATTCAAATGTACCGCCTAAAATAGAACCACAAATAAATAATTTTCCTGATTTTTTTATTTTACCTAAAAACAAGACCATAAGAGCCAAAGCAAATCCATACACAGGATTGAAAGGTCCATATATAACGCCTCTTCTTTGTACCCATTCTCCATATCTTACAAAATGTAAAACAATCTCATAAACGTCACCTATAAAGCATCCAAACATAAACATCAAAAATATTTTATAGAAATTGTAATATCCTTTTGCAAAATTTTTTTCATCTATTACGGTTAAAGATTCTTCAATATCACCCATAAAAACTCCCATTACTAAACTTTAACATACGATAAATATATTATACCAAATTATTTACATAATATCAAGGAAATTCACATTTAATTAGGTTCATTTTATATCAAATATGCTAAAAATACTAGTGATGTGGATTTAGATAATATTACAGTTTCAGACAGTATCGAAACTACCATGGCTGTGTTTGATAACTTAGATTTGGCTACAAGTGAATATAGCATAAATGAAAATACAATTTCATGGAAAAATCAAACTATAAGTGCAAATTCTTCAAAAGAATATACATTCTCTGTAAGAGTAAAAGATAACGTAGGACTTGGAAGAAATATTATAAATGTAGCATATGTAAATGATATTCCATCAAATGAAGTAGTCACAACTGTAAAAGATTACATTATAACTGCAACAAAATCAGTTGATAAAGAGGCAGCTAAAATAGGAGATATTTTAACTTACAAAATTACATTAAAAAATAGTGGAAATTTAGAAGGAATAACTAGTATATCTGACATTTTAGATGAAAATTTACAATATGACTCAAATTATGAAATAAATGTTCAAAATGGAGGAAACAATTATACTGCAAGTTATGACGATGCAACTCATAAAATAATTGTTGAAAATGTTACAGTTTCACCAGACGTTGAAACAGTTATAACATTTAGCGCAAGTGTTGACGCAACAACAAGTAATGCTATTAAAAATACGGCTGTTATAACTACTGATGAAACAGAAACTACAACAAATGAAGTATCTACTTTACTTATTTCTAAATCAGTAACTGATGAAAATGGTAATGATATTAATGGTGCTTTGGTAAAGCAAGATGATGTATTAACATACGTAATAACTGTAAATAACTTAAAAAACACATTAACTAAAAATGTAGAAATAAAAGATAACATTCCAGACGGTACAGAATTTGTATCAGCTAGTAATGGCGTAATTCCTAACGAAAATAATGAATTAGTATGGAATTTAGAAGTATTACAAAATACAATTAATAGTGTTGAATTTAAGGTAAAAGTAAAAGAAAATGAAAATGCTAAAAAGATATCTAACAAAGCATTAGTAAATGGTGTATTTACTAATGAGGTTGAAAATACATTTGTTAAACCTATTATATCTATTAATAAATCAAGTAGTATAAATGTTAATGATAGTATTGATGGAAAAGTTATTCGTGGTGGTAAAATAACATATACAATAACTGTAAAAAATGATGGTGGACTTCAAAAAGAAAATGTTGAAATAAGTGACTTTATTCCAGATAATACAACATTTGTAATGGCAGATGATGATGTGTTATTAAATACTGTAGAAGTTACTGTAGATGGTAATAAAGTAAGTAAAGAACAACTTTCATGGAAAAACTTAGTAGTTCCAGCTTATGGAAGCATATCAAAGAGCTTTACTGTAAAAGTAAATGAAACTACTACTGCTGATAATATAACAAATACAGCAACAGTTGATGGAAATAATACAAATACAACTGATGACAAAGTATATTACGAGGATAAATTTGTAAGATTTACTAAAAAAACAGATACAATTATTGATAAAAATATTGTAATGGTACTAGATGTATCATATAGTATGAATAAAAAAGAATTACCTGCTCAAATTGATTATAATTCGCCATGTAGTGGACCATCTATTTTAGATCACGACTATTGTGAGTATGGTTGGTATTATGATCATGTTAGAGTTGGTAGAAGATATTATCATTATAAGACAAAGTTACAAGCAGCAAAAGAAACTATGATAGCTTTCTTAGAAAAAATGTATTCTGATCCTAAAAATGCAGATACAACTGTTGACATTATAACTTATGCAGAAGATGTTGAGAATAATGTAACTGTAAGTAAAAACAACTACAAAACAGTAATAAATGGATTTACAACTCATCCATCAACAAATATTTATGCAGCATTAAAAGCAACTAAGGAAAAGATAAAAAGTTATACAAATAATAATTCAAATATGGTAATATTTATTGGAGATGGTGAACCAACAGATGGCAAATATACAGATCCAACAAATCTAGGTAATTATGCTAAAACAATATATAACAAGAAAAAAACGGACACAACAATTTATTCAATTGGAATGGCGATATCTGAAGGTTCAAAAGGTGAAAAAGTCTTAAGTGCAATCGCAACTTCTGGAAAAGCTGACTTAACTAAAAATACAACGGATCTTATAAACGCTTTCAATAAAATAAGTATAGAATCATCACATGTACATTGTGATGAATCTACAGAAAATGGTGTACTAAAAGATCACACAGTAATAACAGATGGTGGGGCAAATATTAGCCAAGTAGATGGAAGTAAAGTAATTATTGTAAAATATGGAACTGAAGAAAATGAAAAATTTGCTTTTGCACCAACAGCAACACAAACTTCAATTCAAGTATTAAATAGTGAAAACTCACAAAATTTATTAGCAACTCAAGGATTAAAAGTAACATATAACGAAACTACAAATAAATTTACTGTTGATCTAAAAGATTATACAAGACCATCACCAGAAAGTAAACCAACTGTACAAATAATATATTACTAAAATTTAAATCAAAAAAAATAAAAAATGAAAAAGCTACCTAAGTTTTAACTTGGGTAGTTTTTTAGCGGTGTGCCATAGAGTTAGTTTTATAAAAAATGCAAATCATACAAAAATGTATTATAAGAAAATAATATATTTAAATATTGGATATTTGTAAAGTTTTAACAAATATTTCAAAATACCTTGCAAATTTTATATCCAATATGCTAAAATTATTGTAGAAAGGTTGATATTAATTATTATGGAAACTAAAAAATAAAACGTACGTGGAAATGTTTGAACTAGTTAAAATTTTTTATTTTTAGCTATTATTTTGTACATTTTTTTAGTGAGTAACATAGTAATTGATAATGTACATTATATGAAAGTGAGGAAGATTTATGAAAGAAAAAAGCTTAAAGAGGTTGTGTTACAAAAAAAATTATGAACTTTTTACAAAACTAACTCGGTAGCAAGTGTAGTAATTTTAAATATGGTATTAATTAGTATAGTCTAAATAGTAACTTATATTTTAATAAAAAAATTATTTACTAAATTTTTCCATTGCTTAT
>HF991997.1:10207-10703 GCA_000433135.1 Clostridium sp. CAG:921 | reverse complement strand
CTTAGCTTATTATTCCAAAAATATGTTTTTCCGCTTCCCCATTCACCATTTAACATTATCGCATAATCTGTATATGGCTTTCTTATATAATCACAAATACACTCAATCAATTCTTCCATTTTCTCACCTCAAAATTACATACATATTTTATCATATATAACTAAAATAGGCAATTTTTTTCATATCTTTATAAAAAAATATGATAAAATGTATAACATTTCATCATATTTTTCTATATTATTATCAATATTTTTTACTTTTTTAACAATACAGCCTCACATTCTAAAGGCATAACTTCATATACTGTTTTTTCTCCAATACGTGCAGCATCTATTCTAAAAACATTATCCTGAATTTCTTCGTTATAGACAGCTATAACATTTAGTCCTACAAAACTATGTCTTTTCTTAAACCATCTCATAGTACATTTTCCTAATCCAGTAGCTTCTGTTTTAAAATTACACGTTTTTAGTAAATCATTAAACACATCAATAGT
>HF991997.1:0-10152 GCA_000433135.1 Clostridium sp. CAG:921 | reverse complement strand
TTTCATTTACAACTACATCAATAGTTCCTTTAGGATTAATATCCTCCATTTTTCTTTCCAGCATAATATTTACCTCCTCGATTACTTATTTAAGTTCAATAAAATTTAAATTCAGTTTATTATACCACAATAAAAATGATATGTAAACAACATTCCCAAAAAATGTATATTCTTAGCTAGTAAAAAAATTCTACATTTCTATATTTAATCACAAATACTTATAATATAATGCCTATCAAAAGCAAAGTTTAGATCAATTTAGAGATAATTTTTTCTTTTAGTCCAGTTTTCCTATTTTTTGATTCCACATTTTGTGTCATATAATTTATTATATTTTTACTTCCAATTATAATCAACATTTTTTTTGCTCTAGTCATAGCCGTATATAGCAAATTACGAGTAAATAATTTTTGATATCCAACATAAAGTGGCAAAATAACATAATCAAACTCACTTCCTTGTGACTTATGTATCGTGATAGCATAAGCTAATTCAAGTTGCTCGAGTTCATCAAATTCATACTCTACCTCTTTTTCTTCATCAAAAAGTACAATCATTTTTTTATTAAGATTATCAATACTTTTTACATAACCAATATCGCCATTATAGATTCCATCAAAAAATTCACCACCTATCGAGAATTTTTTATCGTAATTATTTATAGTTTGCATAACTTTATCTCCAACCCTAAATATTTTTCCACCAAATTCTTTTTCATTAACGCCATCCTTTTTAGGATTTAATATTCTCTGTACAAATGAATTTAATTCAATAGTACCAAGTGAAGTTTTTTTCATTGGAGTCAAAATCTGTAAATCTTTTTTTACATTCAAATTTGCAAATTTTTCAAGTCTTGATGAAATTAATGATGATATTTCACTAAGTGTTGATTCAATGCTTTCCGTCTTTATAAAATACATATCTGTATCCTTTGTTTTAAATTCAGGATATTTACCTTCATTAACTCTATGAGCATTTAATATAATGTCACTCATAGCACTTTGCCTATAAATTTGTTTTAACTTTACAACATTTACCACATCAGATTCTATTACATCTTTTAAAACGCTACCAGGCCCAACAGAAGGCAACTGATCAACATCTCCTACCATAACAACTTTAGTATTTGATTTTAAAGCTTTAAATAAATTGTTCATCATCATACAATCTATCATTGAAGCCTCATCAATAATAACTATATCCGCTTCGATGTTTGCAACAATGCAATCATAATAACTATCTATATCATTATCATCTAATTTTGTAATTTCTAATAATCTATGTAACGTTTTGGCCTCTTTACCAGTAGTTTCTTTAATTCTTTTTGCTGCTCTTCCAGTTGGTGCACAAAGTACATATTTTTTTTGCATTTTTTCCAATATGTCTATAACACATTTTATAATTGTGGTCTTTCCTGTACCTGGCCCACCAGTAATTACTGAAATATTATGATTTAAACAACTAGATATTGCTTCTTTTTGCTCATCAGATAAAACTAGACTATTTTTCTTACTTACTTCTTCTATTTGTTTACTATAATTTACATAGCTTGTACTATTAAGTGATAATTTTACTATTCCCTCTGCAATATTTTCTTCGGCAAGGTAAAAACTTTTTCTAAATACATACTCAGTTTCATTTATATTTTGTAAATATAATAAATTTTGAAAAATTAATCTTGATATACCATTTTCAATATTGCTTGTGCTTACATTTAATATATCAGCAGAATATTTAACTAAAATTTCTTTTTCTATACAAGTATGTCCAAACTCTGTTATAGTATTAATTGCATAAATAATACCCGAATTAATTCTATCATCATTATCCAATGTAATTCCAATACTCATAGCAATTTTATCTACTAGTTTAAATTCTATTTTTTTCACAAATTTTAATAAACTATATGGATTTTCTTTTATAATATTTATTGTGTCTTTCCCTAATATTTGAAAAATTTTGGTAGCGGTAATTGCTGGTATACTAAATTTACTCAAATATTCTACCGTATTCCACTTTTCCCATTCTTCTAAAAAAAATGTGTTTAACTCATCTATCTTGTCACTATTTATTCCTTTTATTTCACTTAGTTTTGAAGGTTCATATCTAATTACATCTATTGTATCTTTTCCAAATTTTTCTATAATTCTTTTTGCTGTTTTTTTTCCAATTCCTTTGACATTTTCAGATATATACTGTACAAGTGCAACATCACTTGTTGGTAATATTTTTTTATATGTACTAAACTTAAATTGTTTACCGTATACTTTATGCAAACTTTCCTCGCCATCAAGTTCAATCTCATCTCCTACATCTAATCCTTGAGAACTTCCAACAGCAGTTATATATCCTTCACTTAGTTTTACTAACATAACTGTCCAATCATTATCTTCATTTTTAAATATTATTGTTGAAATCCTACCTTGTATAATCATTCTTATCTCCATTCTAAAACTATAATAAAAATTCTTCATTAATTATACACCAATTTTATACAATAAGCAAGGAAGCAAAAGAAACATTGGTTCTTTTGCTTTCATTTATTTTTTTCATTTTCTCTTTAAAGTTTTAATAATTATTTAGTTTTACATCAAAATGAGGCTTGCAATATGTAATTGCAAACCTCTTATTAAAATATTATTCTAAATTACTCTAAATTACTCTAAAAACTTAAATGTGAATGAGCTTTTTCTAAATAATATATCATTTAAAATTCTTTCCTCATTTACAGAAAGCCAGTCATCTAACAGTTTAAATTTAGGATTATTAGAGCTTTGTCTCCTTTCTACTTTTTTTACCTTGAAGTAATTATCGAATATATCAATGTTATATTCAATGTTGATTTTGTTACCATTTGGCGTTGTATATACCAAATGGAAAAACAAAGCATCACTAGATAAAAAAGTATGAGGTTCATAAAGTAGTTTGATATAGTGTTCTTCCACTGAATATCCCGTAAAGAAAGCAATATCAGCAGGTGACATTTTCTCAAAAAGCTCAAACACTTTATTTCCAACTGTAACTACGAAGCACTCCAAAATTTCACTTAGTACTTCTCCATAGACACTTCTTGACTTTCTTTTTTTAAGGAACCCAGGAAATCCTTCTTTTAACCGATTTACAGATGACTCTACAACCTCATATTGGTTTGAAATAACCATCTTATACTCTTTCTGAGTATTTTCAACTAGAAGCAAAACAGTATCTGATAATCTATTATAGCTTAACCCAACTCTTACTTTATTTCCAAGTGAAGTAGAGTTCTTAATAGCATTTCTCAAAGTGATTTGACAACGCTCAAGTTTTAGCTTTAATGTCATATATCTTCTTACTGTCTCACTTATTATATCAGAAAGACTGTAAAACTCGTCATCATCCTTTAACGGGACCTCTTTCCTACTTGTAACTACATCAGTAAATAGTTGCTCATAATTCAACATAATAATATCCTCCCTTTATTAAAATCTTGGTAATGTAATTTATGTTAATTATTATATCATCCTAATATTATATTGTCAACAATGTAAGTTGTATAAATGTGTCTAAAATTATAAAAGAAATAAGCCTTCTAGCAAGTATAACTATGTCATCTTAAAAAAGCTTCAAAATATCCGATATATCTAAGATATTTACTACTTTATTTTTTGTTAATAGTTTAACTAAACTTGAATTTCCAACATAAACAATAGTAGCACGCCTTTTAGACATTCTTTTTTTATAAATCTTATTTACTTTATATGCGCTTAAAATATCATCGCAAAAGTTATTTCCAACAATTGCCTTTATGTCATAGTACTTAAGTAACGACGGAATATAGCTATTCTTATTTCTAGTAACAATCAAATTTACTTCTTTTAAGAACTCTCTTGCTAAGCTATCATGTGTAAGTAATAAAACCTCTACTTTAGAATTATTAAAGCTATGCAAATATTTGTAATAATTAGAAATACATACCTCCTTTAAAAACATATAATACATCTCCTTATATGTTTTCATATTAATCACATAATTAGAAAAAGACATCATAGAGTAAACCGCAATTCTAAGTTTGAACATTGCAAAACTATTGCTTATTAAATCAAGTCTATTTATCCGCCATAATAACTTATCTAACAATAACACTGCTTTACATTTTTTAAATATATGATTTATTATCTTATGATCAACATTTTCAAACTCACACAAAGTTCCATCTAGATCAACAATTATTAATTCTCTTTTCATATAATTCTCCTTTTTTTAATAATATCACTATACAGCTCTTCTTTAAATATAAATTAGACATAACATTACATTTCAAACATTATATAATATCAAATACTATATGTCAATAAAAAGCATACAAATAGCTTTTAAATGCAAAAGCTTAATTGCATGCTTTTTTTATAATATTTATAATTTCAAAGGGTTAAAAAGTATTATTCAAAAATCTTATAATACTACAGTTTATTCATTATCCTTGCTATATTTTAAATACTCATATATAAAATCATCTATTTTTCCATCCATTACTGCCTGTACATTTCCTATTTCACAACCTGTCCTATGATCCTTAACAAGTGTATATGGGCAAAACACGTACGACCTAATTTGACTCCCCCAACCATTATCTAAAATTTCACCTTTAATACTACTAATCTGTTCTTTACGTTGCTTTTCCTGTAATTTATAAATTTTAGCTCTTAACATCTTCATCGCATTTTCTCTATTTTGAAGTTGAGATCTTTCTGTTTGGCAAGTTACAACAAGCCCTGTAGGTTTATGTCTAAGTCTTACAGCAGACGAAGTCTTATTTACATGTTGTCCTCCAGCTCCACTTGCTCTATAAACCTCAAGTTCAATGTCATCAGGATTTATATCTACTTGTATATCATCAGAGATTTCTGGTAATACTTCTACTGCTGCAAATGAAGTATGTCTACGACTATTACTATCAAATGGTGATATTCTAACTAATCTATGTACTCCATTTTCTCCTTTTAAATATCCATAAGCATTTTCGCCTTTTATCATAAAAGATACTGATTTTACACCAGCTTCATCTCCATCTTGCATATCTAAAATATCAACTAAAAATTCATTTTTTTGAGCCCACCTAGTATACATTCTAAATAGCATAAGAGCCCAATCCTGTGACTCCGTTCCACCTGCACCTGGATGTATAGTGATAATAGCATTATTTGAGTCATACTCACCATTTAATAAAGTATCCATTTCTAGCTTTTCAAGTTTTTCTGTAAGTATTAAGGTTATCTTTTCAGCCTCTTTAAAGCTTTCAAAATCATTTAACTGCTCTGCCATTTCTATATAATCATTTGCATCTTCTATTTCATTTTGTATTACTTCAACCTTCGAAAGTACAGACTTGATTTTCTTTATTTTACTTAATATTTCACTTTGTGCCAATTGATCTTCCCAAAATCCCTCTTTTAAAGTTTCAGCCTCAAGACTTTTTTCTTGCGCTATTTTTTCATCTACTTTTAAAGCCTTTTTTATAGTTACGAATTTTTCTAAGATATTAGTTATTTTTAGTTTTATACTGTCAAAATCCATTACAAGCCTCCCATATTCTATCATGTTTTTCATATTCATAAGGCATAAATTTAAATTCTAAATATTCGTCTTTTGTTGGATGAAAAAAAGATAAATAATATGACCATAATGCAATATTTTGTCCAACTTTATTATCTTTTTGACCATATTTTACATCACCATATAAACTATGTGAAATATTTGCAAATTGAACTCTAATTTGGTGATGTCTTCCAGTGTGTAAATCTATATCAACTAAAGTATAATCCTTTGCTTTATATTTAAAAGATTTAATAACACTATACTCAAGTTCTGCCTCCTTAGAACCTTTCTTTTCTTTTACAACTACACTAGACATATTTGTTCTTTCATTTTTATACAAGTAATCTCGAAGTATCACTTTTTGACATTTTTTATCAATTAAGCCATTTACTATTGCTACATATCTTTTTTTTACGTTTTTTTGCCTTATGTACTCTGATAATCTAGACGCTGCTTTAGAAGTTTTTGCAAATACCATTACTCCTCCAACCATTCTATCTAATCTATGAACTAGTCCTACATATACATTTCCTGGCTTATTATACTTTTCTTTTAAATATTTTTTTATAATACTTAACATATCCAAGTCACCACTTTTATCTGCCTGAACTGGAATTCCAGGTTCTTTTATTACAACCATAATGTGGTTATCCTCATACAAAATTTTTAAATTCATATACTTCTCCTTATTTAGTGACTTATACTATTTTCATAGCTTTGTCTTTTTGATTCTTGCTTAAATTTATATATCTGCTTAGTTGGTATTTTCTCTATGATAGCCTCAATGAATCCTCTAGCACTTCCACTTGATACTACTATATTAGTATTTAAAGCATCTGCTACTTCTACTAATTTTGTATCATCTAAAAATATATCCTCATCTTCTTTTAACATTACCTCAGGTATAACTATATATTCTCCTAAATCTTTACCTTTTACCTGATTTATAATGTCTCTACCAACTACAAGCCCAGTTACAGTTATATCATGTCCAAAGTAATCGTTTTCTATAGCAATAACATTTATATCTATATTTTTAAATACTTTCATAATCCTTTTTGACTTTTTAACTATATAATCTTCTGTTATTTTTCCAGTTATCAAAGTTATTTTTTTCTTTTCAAAAATATCGACTTTTCCCTCTAAAATTTTATTTTTCAAATAATTTAGCTCTTTATTAAAATCATGATCAAATAATGGAACCATACCAACACCATCTTCTAATTGTCCAAATCCACCGTAATCTGAATAATTAGGAAACTTCATATTTGACTTCATATAAAATTCATCCGCTAAATAAACTATAATTTTACCATATTTTTCTTTAAATTTCTTTTGATATTTTGAGACTAAATTAACAGTTTCTTTACAATCTTTTGGTGTTAATCTCTCAAGTGGATAAAGTCCTTCCCTATTTTTAGAAAGTCCTACTGGTACAATGCAAATACTAAGCAAAGATGGAATGTATTTTTCTAAGTCAGTAATTGTTTTTTCTAAAATTTTTCCATCATTTATTCCCTTACATAAAACAATTTGTGCGTTAATACTTATATTTGCATCATGAAGTTTATCTAAATATTTTAAGACTTTTCCAGCAAACCTATTATTTAACATCATACATCTTGTTTTTTCATCAGTGGCATGAATAGATATATTTATAGGTGAAAGCCTATATCTTATAATTCTATCGACGTCACTTTCTTTCATATTAGTCATAGTTATATAATTTCCCGTAAAAAATGAAAGCCTATAATCGTCATCTTTAAAAATAAGGGTTTCTCTTACATGTTTAGGCAATTGTTCCATAAAGCAAAAAATGCACTTATTATAACAATTTTTAGGTTTATCTATAAGTTCATGTTCAAATTCAATTCCTAAATCTTCTGACATGTCTTTTTCAATTTCATATATTTCTTCTTCGCCATTTTCATGAATTATATCAAGTTCTATATATTCATCATCCGTTACAAATTTATAATCTAAAATATCAATTATCTCTTGTCCGTTAATAGATACAATATAATCACCTTTTTTTAGTCCTATTTCATCTGCAATGCTACCTTTTTTTACTCCATATACTAATACCTTACTTATTTAACCCACCTCCTAATACGAAAAAAACTCCACAAAACGTGGAGTAACTTAAATCATTAGTTATTTTCTTTTTTATCTTCTTTTACCTTAATTTCAACTGCTTGTTTTTTATTGTAATATCCACAACTAGGACATGCTTTGTGAGACAATACTGCTTCACCACAATTTGGGCAAGTAGACAAATTTGATTCTTCTAATTTCCAAGTTGAACGTCTTAAATGAGTTCTTTCCTTTGACCATCTTCTTTTTGGTTGTGCCATTTTTTTCCCTCCCTTGCTCTTTCTATATAAACTACTTTATAAATAGAAGTTATCGCTTACTCGTATATTATATACTAGATTTTATACAATGTCAAGTCTATAAACAATATTTTATTACTATTTTATACTCAACAAATTAGTCTAAAATTAGCGATATTACTAAAACTTAAGCTACCCTAAAAAGAAAATATATATAATTTTATGTAATCTTGTTACATAACTAATTAGCTATTGACATAAAATAAATAAAATGATATAATGTTTTACGTAATATTTTTATATTTTTTCAAAAAAATTGAAAGGAAGGTATTTTTCATGACAGATGAAGAATTAAGAGAACGGCTTGTAGAGCCAACAGACACCGGTGATTTGAGGATTACTAGAATTTTTTGTATCAATCCTGATTTTTTAACCGAAGTACAAAAATCGATTGAAACTTCGAAGTTAAATTCGAAGGATGTTACAAAGGTATATGTAAGTGTACTTCGAGAATTTCAAAGAAGAACACTAACAAGGTTAGAAGATGACGGAATTGATGCAGAATCGCTTATTGATGCTGCAATATATGAAGTTTTAAGGTTTTCACAGGTAGTAAATATGGTAAGCAATTCCGTTGTATATGACAAAAAGAATGAAATTGCTAACGTAGATCCATGTTTTACTTACAAGCTCATAAGTGATGTTGAAAGTTTAAGCTTTAAGAACTACAGATTGCTTTCAACCTACGTTGGAACATACGTAGAAAAGAAGGAAAATTTTTCTAAGTTTATCGATAATGTAAAAGCATATCGAAGAAAGTATAGAAATTTTGTAAAACTTCTTTGCAACAGTGATTTAAGCACAAGAAATTCCAAGTCATATAAAGAAGAACGCCAAAACTTTGTAAAGTTTGCTGTTTCATCAAAGGCATTTATTGACGATTTCTTTGGGAATCTTGATGCTTTAAATAAGGATGAAATAATTATTTTTATGTATTTTTACGACATAAAGCCATTTAAATCCATCCTTAACATTTATAAAAATAAGCGTTAATAATGAAATGAGGTGAATTATTTGAATACAACTATTTTATTTGCTTTGTATTTGCTTATAATTAATTTATTCGGTTTTGCTATAATGGGGCATGATAAACACCTAGCTATTCAAGGTAAATGGAGAATTAGTGAAAAGACTTTATTTACTATAGCACTAATACTAGGTGGAGTTGGCATTTATCTTGGAATGAAAAAATTTAGGCATAAGACACAGCATAAAATTTTTGTATACGGAATTCCTTGTATAATTGTACTAAACTTTATATGTATCTTTTATATATTGAAATTCCTACTATAACCAAGCCTCAAATTAACTCAAATTAATATGGTAAAAAATAATAGTTAAGCTCGAATTTGAACTTAACTATTATTTTTTTATTTAACATCAAAAACAACTCTTTCTCCCACTGAGTTAGTTTTATAAAAAACTTAATTACATTTTATCTGGAGTTTCTATTCCAAGTAATCTTAAGCCATTTTTTATAACTAAACCTGTTGCATAAACTAAAACACAACGTGCCAATTTTAACTCCTCATCATCTAGGCTCACAACCCTACATTCATTATAAAACTTTGAAAATAGTGTTGCCACTTCAATCAAATATCTAGATAAAATTGCAGGTTCGTATTCAAACGCTGCTTTTTTTATTACATTTTCAAAGTTACCTAAAAGTTTTACTAAATTAATTTCTTCTTCTTTTTTTAATTCATCAAACTTAATATTTAAAACATCTACATTTGATATATCAAATTTTAATTTTTCTAAAATTGATTTTGTTCTAACATAAGTATACTGAATATATGGTCCAGTTTCACCATCAAATCTTAGTGTATCATCCAAGTCAAATATTATATCCTTATTTTTATTGGATTTTAAATAATTAAAAATAAGTGCCCCCACTCCAACTTTTTTTGAAACTTCATCTATATCGTCAAGATTAGCATTTTTTTCGTTTATTATATTTTTTGATTTATCAATGGCTTCATTTATAAGTTCACTTACATAAACCACATTTCCTTCTCTTGTTGACATCTTTCCAGTTTTTAAACGTATCATACCATATGAGACATGAACTAAACCCTTTTGATACTTTTCATCAACTAAGTATTTGGCTACTGAAAAAACTTGTTTAAAGTGTAAAATTTGTTCAGTGGCTGTTATATAAATACATTTTGAAAAATCATAAGTT
>HF991996.1:18386-23229 GCA_000433135.1 Clostridium sp. CAG:921 | reverse complement strand
ATGATCAAGAAATATTAATCGAACTTAATTCTAGCATTTCTCCTGTTGTTATAAAATCAGTAATAAATAATGATTTTATTTATGTTGTATTACCTATAAAATTGAAACAGTAGTATTTATAAATTGATTTAAAATATTTTTAAGATAGAAATAAGAACACTGAATAATTAAATACATAAGTCGTTCTTATTTCTATTTTAATTTATATACGTTATGTAAAGTTACATAGCTGATAAAATCTAAAAATAAAAGTTTTAATTAAAATTATTAAGAAAATATATAAAACCAATTGAAAATAATTTTTAACTTTGATATAATAACTAGGTATTGAAAATTTGGAGTAAGTATGTATATAAAAAATATTGAATTAACGAATTTTAGAAATTATGAACATCAAAAAATTGAATTTATAAACGGAATAAATTTGTTTGTAGGGAATAATGCAAACGGAAAAACAAATATAATAGAATCAATTTATTTGTCTGCCTTAGGTAAATCTTATAGAGTAGTTAAAGATAATGAGATAGTAATGTTTAATAAAGATTATGCAAGAATAAATTTAAATTATTCTAAATTTGATGTTTCAAAAAATATAGATGTTTATATTGATAGTTATGGTAGAAAAAGTTTAAAGCAAGATGGAATAAAAGTAAAAAAGTTGTCTGACCATGTTGGTGAACTACCGATCGTAATATTTTCGCCTGATAGTTTAGATATTATAAAAGGTGCTCCATCAAAAAGGAGAAATTTTATAGATATGATATGCTCGCAACTTTCAAAGTCATATTACATCAATTTACAAGAATATATGAAATGCTTAAAATTAAAAAATAATTTGCTAAAGAAAGATAATAGTGATAGAAATTATATACGCATACTTAATGAGAAAATGGCTACATATATTTTTAATATTGTAAAATATAGAAATGAAGTGCTAAAAAAAATATTAGAAAGGGCTAAAATTATTCAAAGAAATTTAACAGATTCAAAAGAGAATATTAATATAGCATATATTACTGAATTTTTAAATATAAGCGTAGAGGATATAAAAAAGATATTAGATTTACATTTAGACATAGAAATAATGCGAAGATCTTCAGTTAAAGGAATACAAAGAGACGATTTTACTGTGTATATTAATGATTTGGAAGTATCAAAATATGGTTCACAAGGTCAAAGTAGAACAGCATTACTTACACTAAAGCTTGCTGATTTTGAACTTTTAAAGGATGAAAAAGACGATGTTCCAATTCTTTTGCTTGATGATATAATGTCAGAATTAGATGGAAATAGGATTAAATTTTTGCTAGACTATATAAGTAAGTATCAAAGTATTGTGACTACTACAGATGCTTTTTTTGCTAAGCAAGCAAAAAATATTAAAATTTATGATGTTAAAAATGGAAAGATAAACTAAGCAGTTCAATTTGATCTAAATAGGATGAATAAAAAATCACAGAATTTATAATTTTTATTTTTAATAAAAATGTATTTGTACTTTTCCCATGAAAATAAAAATATGTAAAAATAAACATTTTGAAACTTTTTTGTAACATAAATGTAATATTGATATAAAAAATAAAATAATACTTGAAATTTCATGGTAAAATGTGATATAAGTATATGTGTAAATAAATTTTTAAGAAAAGAGGTAATAAGATGGCAAAATATGATGAAAATCAAATACAGGTACTAGAAGGATTAGAAGCAGTTAGAAAAAGACCAGGAATGTATATAGGAAGTGTATCTGAGAGAGGATTGCATCATTTAGTATATGAAATTGTAGATAATAGTGTTGATGAGGCACTTGCAGGATATTGCACTGAAATAAATGTTGAAATATTACCTGGAAATATTATTTCAGTTCAAGATAATGGTAGAGGCGTACCTCTTGGAATGCACCCAAAAGTTCATAAGCCAGCAATAGAAGTTGTTTATACTATATTACATGCTGGTGGTAAATTTGGCGGAGGCGGATATAAAGTATCTGGTGGACTTCATGGAGTTGGTGGATCTGTTGTTAATGCTTTGTCAGAATGGATGACTGTGCAAGCATCTAATGGGGATGGATTATATGAAATATCATTTGCTAGAGGAAAAGTGACAGAAGAACTTCATAAAGTTGGTGAGACAAAAAAAACTGGAACCAAAGTTATGTTTAAAGCAGATGATGAAATTTTTGAAACTACAGAATACAGTGCAGAAACATTGATACAAAGATTTAGAGAAATGGCATTTTTAAATAAAGGACTAAAGATAACATTTTGGGATAAAAGACAAGATGAAAATGAACAAATTGTATTTCATTATGAGGGTGGATTGAAATCCTTTATTGAATTTTTAGATAAAAATAAAGAACCTATAACAAATGAAGTAATATATTTTGAAACTGAACAAAATGATGTACAAGTAGAGATAGCACTTCAATATACTACAGCTTATACTGAGACTATATTATCATTTGTAAATAATATACACACTCCAGAAGGAGGAACACATGTAGATGGATTTAAAAGAGGAATTACAAAGGCATTTAATGATTATGCAAGAAAATTTAATATATTAAAAGAAAAAGATTCTAATTTGCAAGGTGAAGATATAAGGGAAGGTATAACTGCAATAGTTAGTGTCAGAGTTTTAGAACCACAATTTGAAGGTCAAACTAAAACTAAACTTGGAAATAGTGTAGTAACTGGTATTGTTAATAGTGTAGTACTAAATAAATTAGGAATATTTTTAGAAGAAAATCCTGCTGTTGCAAAAGCAATACTGGAAAAAACTTTGAGTGCTGCTAGAGCAAGAGAAGCAGCTAGAAAAGCAAAAGAGTTAGTAAGGAGAAAATCTGCACTAGAAACAACGACTTTACCTGGAAAATTAGCAGACTGCCAAGAAAAAGATGCCTCTAAGTGTGAAATATACATAGTCGAGGGAGATTCAGCTGGTGGAAGTGCAAAACAAGGAAGAGATAGAAGATTTCAAGCAATATTACCTCTTTGGGGTAAAATGATAAATGTTGAAAAAACAAGAGCTGATAAAATATATAATAATGAAAAGCTATCACCAGTTATAATTGCATTAGGTGCTGGAATAGGAAATGAATTTAACTTAGAAAAACTAAGATATCATAAGATAATTATGATGGCAGATGCGGATGTTGATGGAGCACATATTAGAACATTATTATTAACATTTTTCTTTAGGTATATGCGTCCATTAATAGAAAATGGAATGGTATATGCAGCGCAACCACCTTTGTTCAAGTTAGCTAAAAAGGGAATGGAAGATGTATATTGTTATAATGAAGAAGATTTAGATATCAAAATAAAAGAATTAGAAGAAAAAGGAATATCAAGAGACTCTTTAAATATTCAAAGGTATAAAGGTCTTGGTGAGATGGATTCTGAGCAATTATGGGAAACAACTATGAATCCTGAAAAACGTACTCTTGTAAGAGTTGATATAGAAGATGCAATAAAAGCTGATGAAGTATTTTCTATATTAATGGGAGAAAATGTTGAACCAAGAAGAGAATTTATAGAAAAGAATGCAAAATATGTAACTAATTTGGATATTTAAATTATTGTTGTAATATAATAGATAATATAATAGTAGAATGGTAATAACATGAATATGAGTTTGTGTTATTACTATTTTTTGTCGTAAAAAATGAAATGTATTCACTAGTTATCAATATTATAATTATTAATGTTTTAAAATTTTAACTTAATTGACAAAATTATAAATTTTATGTATAATATTTAGTGTGTACAAAGGAGAGGAAAATTATGAATTCAAAAGAAGAAAATGAATTTAAAAATAGTTTACAAGATTTAGTATATGATCAAACTTTAGAGTGCAAAAAGAATATAAAAGAAGCAATTCCTGATTTGATTAAAAATTCTGAAAATATGAAAAAAGTAGCAAAAAAAGCTGCAGATACTGCTAGTAATATGCCAGATAAAGTAAATGTTCAAAATAAATCAAAGATTCCTGAAGCGCAAAAGGGATTAGATGATGATGATTAAAGTTAATTAAAATATGTAAGGAGGATGAGGTTTATGTTAGTTGATGAGGGCGATGAGCTTGTTGTTGGAAGCTCTGAATATATTGTGCTAAAAAAATATACAGCGGATAATAAAGAATATATTTTTGTCGCAGATTCAAGGGCACCTGATATCAATATTGCTGATAATTTTGATCCTGAAGCTATAAAATTATTAATGCTTAGTCAGGACGTTAAAGAAGATATATCAAATGAAACAGTAGATAACACAAGTGCTACAAATAATAATAGTTTTAACTTGCCTCTTCAAAATAGTGGTGTACAAGAAATGGCAGAAGCTAAATCTATTATTGAAAAAGACAATTTAAAAATAAATAAGGAAAAATCATCTGGAGTTTTAAATGTAGAAAAGGATCAAAGTTTAATAGAAAAAATACTTACATTTATGTTTATGGGATAATTTTTCTAAAATTTATTATTTTACTTGACAAATAATATTTAATTATGTATAATAAATATTGTAAGTAGAGGAAATCTTCTCACCTTATGGTGTTGTCTTAATAAGGTTATACATTTTATATATTAGGTTAAGTATTTAATTTTTAAATATATATTTTTGTTGTGAGAAGATTGCCTGAAAAAGCAATCTTTTTTTATATTTTATTTTTGTGGAGGTGTTTAATATAAAACCAGATTTTTTAGTAAACGAGGAGATAAAATTTCCAAATGTTCAAGTAATTGATGAAAATGGTGAAAAGCTTGGTGTAATTGCTACGAGTGAGGCTATAGATATGGCCTATGAAAAGGGACTTGACTTAGTACTTGTTTCTCAAAATCAAT
>HF991996.1:5985-18355 GCA_000433135.1 Clostridium sp. CAG:921 | reverse complement strand
AAATCCTGTTTGTAAATTTATAAATTATAGTAAGTATAAATTTGAAATGTCAAAGAGGGCAAAAGAAGCTAAGAAAAAACAAAAAGTAACTGAAATAAAAGAAATTAGATTATCGCCAAATATTGATAAGCATGATTTAGAAGTAAAAGCAAAGATGGCAACTAAATTTTTAGATGCGGGAAATAAAATAAAAATTTCTATGAGATTTAGAGGTAGGGAGCTAAACTTTATAAATCAAGGCAAGGAAATTATGAAGGGGTTTCAAGAAATGATTGAAAATTCACAAATTGAAAAAGAAGCTAAAATGGAAGGTAAAAGCTTAACAATGTTTTTATCACCTAAGCAAAAATAAAGGTGTTAGGGAGGAGAGATTTATATGCCAAAAATAAAAACACATAGTTCAACTAAAAAAAGATTATCAGTAACAGGTACTGGTAAAATAAGAAAGAATGTTGCAAATCGTGCACACAAATTAACTGGAAAGACTTCAAAAAGAAAGATGGCTTTAAAGCAATCATCTTATCTTGATAGTGCAAATGCAAAAGCAGTTAAAAAGTTATTACCATATAAGTAATTAATAAACGAAGGGAGAGATAAAATATGGCAAGAATAAAAGGAGCAGTTACAACAAGAGCAAGACATAAAAAAGTTCTTAAAAGAGCAAAAGGATATTTTGGAGCAAAATCTGTTAGATTTAGAATGGCAAATCAAGCAGTTATGAAATCATTAAAATATGCATACATTGGAAGAAAGCAAAACAAGAGAAATTTCAGACAATTATGGATAGCTAGAATTAATGCGGCAGCAAGACAAAATGGTACTACATATAGCAAGTTAATGAACGGATTGAAAAATGCAAATATAAACATTAATAGAAAAATGTTAGCTGAGATGGCTGTTAATGATGCGAAAGGATTTACTGCATTGGTTGAAAAAATAAAATAATATAGGGAGGAACTTTATGATATTAGCAGGAGATTTTAGAAATGGAACAACTTTTGAGATGGATGGCAATGTCTATAAAATAGTTGAATTTCAACATGTAAAACCTGGTAAAGGTGCTGCATTTGTTAGAACAAAAATGAAAAATGTTATAACAGGTCAAACTATAGAGAAAACATTTAATCCAACTGAAAAAGTTGAAGAAGCTCAAATCACAGTTCAAGAAATGCAATATTTATACAATGATGGAGATAATTATACATTTATGGACACTACATCATATGAGCAAGTTGAATTAAGTAAATCACAAATAGAGGACACATTACCATATTTAATTGATAATATGAATGTAAAAGTTCTATCATATAAAGGTAATGTATTTGGGGTTGAGCCTCCTATATTTGTAGAACTAGAAGTTACATATACAGAACCTGGCGTAAAAGGTGCTACAGCTACAGGACAAACAAAGCCTTGTACTGTACAAACAGGAGCTAATTTTAATGTACCTATTTTTGTAGAAATAGGAGATAAAATTAGAATTGATACTAGAACAGCATCTTATATGGAAAGAGTTTAATATTTTAAAAAAGGCAATTCATTTTGAATTGTCTTTTTTGAACATAAAAAATGTTAAATTTGTCTAAAACTGGATTATAGTTTTACATAATCTTGAATTATTATGTAAAAAATGATATAATTTACTCGAGCAAGTTATGTACTAAAAAATAATTTTTATAGGGAGGTAAATGAATGTTTACTTAGTGATTTTTTTGTTTTTGACTTTTATACTAATAAAAAAGGAGACATTATATGAAAAAGAACAAATATTTAAACACTACAATTTATGAAATTTTGGAAATGAATGATCTTTTAGATTTACAAGGATCACATCTTGAAACAAATTTAAGACGGAATAATATTATAACTGCATCAGATGTAGTAGGACTTTCAAGCTATAAACTACTTAAAATTAAAGGAATAACCAATGATTCACTCAATATATTGAAAAAGGCTTTAAAAAGTGTAGACCTTTACTTATATGGAGAATCACCAAATGACGTTAAATTAGAGGATCTTTTCTTAAAGTTAGATACAAAGAATAAGATAGTAATTAATAAAGTATTAAGAATATTATATAAACAAGAATTAGTGACAGTAAATGATATAATTGATATTTCAGAAAATATTTTAATTAGTGTGTATGGTATAAATAAAAATGGAGTTAAATGTATAAATGAGGCATTGGCTTTAGTTGGTAAAAAACTTAGTACTAAATATTAATGAAAAATAGACACTTAGGATGGTAAAATGTTATGGATGAGTTTTTGGAAGTTTTTCTTTCAGTTATAGCATTTATTGCTATGGTAGCTTTTGTGGTATTTTTGGGATTTAAAATTTTTGTACCAGTAAAAACTACTATGAAAATATCAGGTTTTGCTTGGGAGAGAAATGTAGAAATTGAAAAATCTAAAATCTGTGAAGAAAGTGGGTGGAATGTTCCAAATGGAGCTAAAGTTACAGGTTCTGAAGAACGAGTATATGAATATGAAAAAAAGGTCTCTGGGTATGAATACGAATCAGAAGAAGTAGAATATGAAGATGGAAGCTATAAAGTAGAATATTATAGAGTACCAATATATGAAGAAGTACCAATTTATAGAAGATACTATTACTACGATATAAAAAGGTGGTTTCATGAAAGAGATGTGTATACGAGTGGTAATGATAAAGATGCATACTGGGGAGAATTTTTACTTTTATCTGATGAACGTGTTGGGCAAAAATCTGAATCATATAAAATAACTGGAATTACTAAGGATGAAAATACAAAAACAATGAATATTGATTATGATGTATGGAAAGACTTAAATATGTATGATACGGTAAAAATAAAAATTTATAGTTTTGGTAATGTAACTTTATATCAGTAATATACATAAAATTTGAATTAATTATTAATAAAAAAGGGTTTGTAATGTTTTTTATTACAAATTCTTTTTTAAATATATAAATAATTATGTAAATTTATTGCTTTATATTGACTTTAAATTTATAATTTGATATTATTAATATGATATTAAATTTATTCAAAAAATAATTTGGAGGAAAAATGATGAATAAAGAATTATTAAAAATGTTTGAAGGGTATTCGGATGAAATTACTGCCAAAAGAATTTGCAGAGCTCTTTATATTGAAAGGATAACGTCATTGGAAGAAATTTCAAAGTTATCTAAGCGAAAAGTAGCTTCAATCCGTGGTATTGGCAATAAAAATTTAGCCGTAATAGAAAGTGTGCTAAGAAAAGATAATTTGTTTTTTCACGGAGAAGTTCCAGGGGAGCAAAAGCTTGAAGATATATTCAAAAATACTGGATATGGAATTCAGCAAGCTAGAATTATAAATATACTAGAAAATGCGAATATTGTCACGATAGAAGATGTTCTTTTGCACACGCGAGAGTATTATTTGAGTTTGTATGGAATAAATAATACTAACATAAAGTATATAGAGGAGGCATTGGCATTAATAAATAAAAAACTTATATAATTTTAATAGGGTAGAGAAATAACAAAATTGTTACATCTCTACCCTATTACATTGTTTGGTTAACATACAAAAAATGTTGCATCAATAATTATTTTTTCAATATTATTCATGTAATTATTGCAATTTAAAGATTTTCTTAGATAAATTGTATACGGCAGGTATTTCATAAACAGTAAATGCGTCTGATTTAGCACCAGCAATAATATCAAAAATGAATATTAATATACTAATTGTACTAGAAACAAATGATACATATGGTAAAAAATTTGAAACCATAGCTAAAACTATATTAAAAGCAATTGATAGTATAAACATAGTTCCAGCTTGTGCATAATTTTCTTTTTCTCTTCCAATAGGTTCTTTAGTAGTGTAGTAAAGGATTAAGCCTACTAATGGGAAAAAGTATGCAATAAATATTAAAGATTTTTTATTGTTTTGTTGATTATCCACGTAAATTCCTCCTTTAATAATAATTATACGAAAATAGTAATAATTTGTCAACGAGACATTAAAAAATTTAGAATGAATTATTGCTAAATAGTTGATTTGATAGTATAATTAATGTGAGGAAAAATCTTAAGGTGAAAGTGGTGAATTTATGGGAAAAATTGTTTTGTTAGATGATAATACAATTAATAAAATTGCAGCAGGTGAAGTAGTTGATAGACCAGCTTCTATAGTGAAAGAACTAGTAGAAAATTCAATTGATGCTAAAGCAACATCTATTACTGTAGAAATTAAAAAAGGAGGAATTAACTACATAAAAATTACAGATAATGGTGTTGGGTTTGCAAGTGATGACGTAGAACTTGCATTTGAAAGGCATGCAACAAGTAAAATACGAAAAGAAGAGGATCTTTTACATATAACATCAATGGGATTTAGAGGTGAAGCACTTGCATCAATTGCTGCAATTTCAAAGGTAACACTTGTATCAAAAAGTAAAGATGAGGATATTGGTGTTATTGCACAAGTTGAAGCAGGTGAAGTAAAGTCAATTGAACAAACAGCATCTACTACTGGAACTAAAATAGAAATAAGGGATGTATTTTTTAATGTTCCAGCTAGATACAAATTCTTAAAAAAAGATTATACAGAAGCTGGATACATAGAAGATGTAGTGATAAGAATTGCATTAGCTAATCCTGGAATTAGTTTAAAATATATCAATAATGGTAAGACTATTGTTCAAACATCAGGTAATGGAAACTTAAGATCTACAATTTATGATATTTTTGGAAAAGATATTTATGAAAATTTAATAGATATAGATTATGAATTAAATGAAATGAGTGTTAAAGGAGTAATAGGTCTTCCAAAAGTTTCTCGTTCTACTAGAATGCATCAGTTTATGTTCATAAATTCAAGGTATATAAAAGACAAAACTATGATGTCAGCTATTGATAGGGCGTGTGAGCAAAAATATGCAATTAATAAATTTCCTTTTATAGTGTTAAATTTAAGTATAAATCCTATGCATATTGATGTTAATGTGCATCCTGCAAAACTCGAAGTAAAGTTTGACGATGAGCAGAAAATATTTGATGTTATATACTTTGCAGTAAGAAGTGCAATAGAGAAAAATAACAAAGAAACAAGTCCTTTTACCACAATTAAAGCTGTGGAAAATGTGGATAAAATAGATGAAATTTCAAAAGATTTACTTAATAACGGAATTATAAAAAATGAAAATTCACAAGCAAAAAATGAGAAAAAATTTGATTTTGATAATGCGGTAGCCGTGCAAAATAGTAAAAATAGTATTGTTGGACATCTTAATGAAAATAATAGTGAGTATAATTATAATAGTAATTTGGAAAGTATACCAGAATTAAAGATTGAGGATGAAAATTTAAGTAATCTTGCAAATGATAATAATATAGTTACAAATTCTAGTTATAGTGTTGAATCTGAGAAAAATTGTAATGTAATAAAAAATGAAAGCTCAAATTTAGAAAATAATCAGATTATTGAAAATTCACATGTAATTGATCTTGGAGAAAATGAGAATTTATTAGATAATAATTATACAAATGTAGATGTACTTGAAAAAGAGAGTAAACCATATAAATATATTGGAAATGTATTTGATACGTATATAATAATTCAAATTGCTGAAAAAATGTACATAATTGACCAACATGCAGCACACGAAAGATTGCTTTACGAGCAAATTAAAGAAGCATATTATTCAAAAGATAGACAATCACAATTATTGTTGATTCCAATATTAGTTGAACTAACAACAAAAGAAAAAGAAACAGTAATTAATAATTTTGATATGTTTGAAAAATCAGGATTTATACTAGAAGATTTTGATGATAAAACTATTAAAATAACTGGAATACCTAATATAGGTTATAATATTGAATATAAGTCTATGTTTAAAGATTTAATTGATGATATTATGGGGGCAACTAAAACAGAGAAAAGTGAGAAAGAATTTAGATTTATTGCTACTCTTGCATGTAAAGCTGCAGTAAAAGGAAAAATGAAATTAACGGTAGAGGAGCAAATATCACTAATAGATGATATGGTTAAGCTTGATAATCCATTTACTTGCCCACATGGTAGACCAACTGCATATGAAATATCAAAGTATGAAATTGAACGTAGATTTTTAAGAAAGTAGGAGATGAATAATTTGAAAGCAGATGTAAATGCTGTAAGAGGCGTACTTATAAATGAAGGAAAAGTACTTTGTATAAAAAACAAAGTTGATAGAATTAATTATTTTGATTTACCAGGTGGACAGATTGAACCTGGTGAATCAAAAGAAGAAGCATGTATAAGAGAATTTATGGAAGAAACTGGAGTGAAAATAGATTCTCCAGAGTATAAAGGCGATTTAGTTATTTTAAATGCTGATAAACACATAATTCATTTAAATATGTTTTTAGTGGAAAAATTTGATGGAATTCCAAAAGACTTTGAAGAAAATTCCTCTATGTGGATGGACATAAAAGAGTATTTGAGTCAAGAATTATTATATGCTAATTCTATAATTTTAGATGACTTCTTTTACAAAATATTTATTGGTGAGAAAAAATTTGAAATAAAACTTGAAGTAGATAATCTAGATAAAATTACTAAATTAGATTTTAGATATATGTAGGTAATAATATGATTGAAGATATTATTTGTATTGTTGGACCTACTGCTTCTGGAAAAACTGGTCTTGGAATAGAACTTGCAAAAAAAATTGATGCAGAAATAATATCAGCAGATTCTATGCAGATATACAAAAATTTGAATGTAGGAACAGCAAAAGTGACAAAAGAAGAAGCAATGGGAATACCACATCATTTAATTGATATTTGTGATATAGAAGATAGCTTTAGTGTTGCAGATTTTAAAAATATGTGTTATGAAAAAATTGAGGAAATAAGAAAAAGAGGAAAAAATGTTATAATTGTAGGAGGGACAGGTCTTTATGTAAGCTCTGTAGTTTATGATATGCATTTTGGAGAAGAGAATATAGATTTTCAGTTAAGAAGAAAGTTAGAAATCTTAGCAAAAGAAAAATCTAATGAATATGTTCATGATATATTAAAAAAAATTGATCCAGAAAGTGCAAATTCTATACATCCGAACAATTTAAAGCGTGTTATAAGAGCTATAGAAATAGCAAAAAATACTGGTAATTTAAAATCTAAACATATGGAAAATGAAAAAAGAAGAATAGAAGAAGAAAGTAGAAAGTACAAATTTAGTGTATTTTTTATTGATTTTGACAGAGATAAGCTATATCAAAGAATAAATTGTAGAGTTGATACTATGGTAAAAGATGGAGTATTAGAAGAGGCAAAATTGCTATATGATATGAATTTGCCAAAAGATAATACTTGCATTCAGGCGATAGGTTATAAAGAATTTTTTCCATATTTTGATGGGAAAAGTAGTTTAGAAGAATGCATTGAAAATTTAAAAAAATCAACTAGAAATTATGCTAAAAGACAAATTACTTGGTTTAAGAATAAACTAAAACCATACTTTTTAAATGGGAATAATACAAGAGAAGAAATGATTGAAACTATAATTAAAAATGTAGATTAGTTGTAGTTTTTATAATAAAAATAGGGGAAATATATGAAAGATAAGATATCTAAGACAAAAATGCTTGGAATAGTTCAAAAAATAATTACATTTTTATTTTTATTCATAGTGTTTATAGTGTTTTGTGTGTATAAATTGAATATGAAAACACAGATTACATATACAGTTATAAATGGATATATTGAGAAAATTGCTGATGCAAAATCATATGTTTTAAAAAATGAAAATGTTATAACAGTAGATAAGGATAAAACATTTATACCTATTGTTCAAGAAACCAAAAGAGTTGCAAAAGATGAAACAATTGCTATATATAAAAATAATACATATGATAATTATTTGAAAAATATAAATGAACTTGATGATTCGATAGAAACTTTAGTAAAGGATTTACCAACTACATATTCAGCTGATATTTCAAAAATTAACGCTCAAATAGAAGTATTGACTGAAAAGTCAAATTTGGTCAATTCATATGTAAAAATGCAAGAGTTTAAATCAAAACTTGATGAACTATCGTATAAAAAAATATCATTATTTAGTGAACTTAGTCCTGCAGGTTCAAAAATTAGAGAATTGATTGAAAAGAGAAAAAAAATAGAGGAAGAATATAAAAATTCTGAAAGTAATATAAAATCTACTATACCTGGGATAGTATCATATAAAATAGATGGATTAGAAGAAAATATTGACTTTAAAAATATCTTAGATTATTCTATAGAAGACTTTGAAGAAATGATTGAAAAATATGATGCTACTCAAAGTAGTAATGTTGGAATAAAAATTGTAAATAATTATAAAGCATATCTTTTGGTAAAGACTCCAATATCTGAAACAAATGATGGTTTTATGCAAGAAGATAAAAAATATACATTAAGACTTGTAGAGGAAGATTCAAAAGAAGTTTCATCATATTTAAGAAAAATTATAAAAAAGGACGAATATAATTATTTAGTGTTTGAGATTACAAATTATATAGAGAATCTAGTTGATATTAGGACTACTAGTATAGAAATAGTTTGGAATCGCGTTGATGGAATGGCGGTACTAAAGAAGGCAATAAAGAAGAAAGAAAACGAAAAATACGATTATGTTACACTTGTTAATGGAGGGCAATTAATAGAAATTCCTATAAAAATATTAAGTAGTAGCGATACAGTGTGTATTGTTGAAAATTTAACTTCAAGTGAAAAAGAAGAACTTGGAATAACTACTAATGCTACTTTAGAGTTGTATGATGTATTGGCTGTTGATGAATAAAAGAGTAATTTAAAGTGTTAACTTAAAAATTACTCTTTTTTGTATATAGTTTGCCGTTAATTTTATCTTTATATGTTTTAATATTTCCTTCTGAATTAGAAGTAAGCATCTTTTTTTGCTCACCTAAAATTAATAAAATTTGATATAGTTCATAATTTGAAAATTTATTTGTATTTAATAATTCATTAATTGAATTTTCATAAAAGAAATTTTTTGAATTTTCAATTATAAGTGGAACATCCATATCTTTATTATATAAGTATATATTTTCTGGAAGTATTGTAGACGTTATAAGAGCAAGAGGCTCTTCATAATCTCCCAACTTGTAACTATTAAAATCACATATGAATTCATTAAAATTACTTAAATTTTCACAAATTTCGTTATAAATTATTGCATTTACATTATCACCATTTATTCTTACACAAGAATATTTGTTATCAGAATAAAGTATACTGTCTTTTGGAGCAAGATATGATATAATTCCAGATTTTTTAGTGCCAGAATAATCCAGAACTTTATTAGAGTACTCAGAAAGTTTAATTCCATATTTTAGAATATCTTCAATGTTTTCATTTTTAATGTACATGTATAAATTTTTCACTGTAGGATTCTCCTTAAATCTGAATAATATTCTACCATAGTATTAAATGTAAATCAAGAATGTTTATATATTAAGTTAAATAAAATTAATATATTAATTGTAAAAGTATAATTTAATGAAATTTATATTTTTGATGTACTACCAAATCCACCTGTTCTTTGATTATAAGCAATATCATTATCTGCAATTAAAAATTTTTGAAAGTATGCTTGTCCTATTACTTCACCTTTTTTTATTGTTATATCTTTAAACGAAATATTGTAGTACATAAATTGTATATGTCCATCATTTGTTTTATTTTCATAATAGTCTGAATCTATAATTCCTATTCCATTTGCAAGAATCAAGCCAAACTTTAAAGGAAATGAACTTTTATTTGCTAAAATAAGAACTTCGTCTTCTAAAAAATATGCTTTTAATCCTGTTGGAATTAAAATTGGTTTAATTTTATTAAAATTTTTACGTCCGTTTAAATAGTTTCTTAAATTTGAAAATATTGTTTTCCAAATAGATGGTATTGTTACAGTATCAGCAGCTTCTATATCATATCCAACAGAATGCATAGTTTTTCTTATTGGCAGATTTATATTTTGTGATTTAAATTCATTACATATTTCAAAACCTCTTTTTCTCATAAAATTATTGTACTAGGTACATTTATTCTAGTACAAAAAATCCCTCCTTTGCTATAAATTATAATTAATAAATATGTAGGATAAAAATTTGTATTATTTTATACAAAATTTTAATTTTTAGAATAAAATTTATTAATTTTAATATATGTATATTGTAACATGTTAGATAATTTAAATCAATTGTCATAAATATTTCAGTTTGAAATATTTATGAAATTTATTTGTAACATAATTTAGTGCAAAAATGTAATGTAAATAATATAATGTCTGTATAAATACCTAAAATAAAGGAAAAAATGGGTATAAAAATAATTTATGACATTTATTTGGTTGATATAATATTTGACAAAATAAGCACACTATAGTATAATGTTGATATTGATTGGAGGAATCATTTGTGGAAAAAGATAAGCTATATATACTAAGGAGAACGCTTTCTATTTTATGTTTTATTTTATTTGTTGCTACATTTGGAATTATACTCATTAAGACACAAATAAAAAGAGTAAAACTTGATTATTATGGTAAAATTGTTGAAATTAACACGTTATCATATAACGTATCTAATTTTTTAACGCAAAATAACATATCACTAGGAGATAATGATGTTGTTGAACCTAGTGTAGATTCTGCTATAAAAAATGATAGTATAGTCAAAATATATGCTAAAAAAGAGCTAGCTAAAATTGATATTGATGAAATCTCAAATAAATGTACTCCAATTATTGCGAAGATCGAGGAAGTTATAGAAGATATACCTTTTAGCGAAGAAAATGTGGATAATGATAAATTAGAAAAGGGAAAAACGAACGTTGTACAAGAAGGCGAGAATGGGAAAAAGTCAACAACGTTTGTAGTAAGATATGAAAATAATGAAGAAGTAGAGAGAAAACATATACAAACAAATGTAATACAGGAAGCAAAAAATAAAGTCGTAGAGGTAGGTACAAAGGTAGTACTTGCTTCAAGAAGTCAGTTAGTACAAAATTTGACAGCTATGGAAGTTCCAAGTACATTTAAGAAATATAATATTTCCTTACCAGAAGAACAACAGGAATATGCTTATAAAATTTGTCAGCAGTATGGCATAGAATATGAATTATTTCTAGCTGTTATGTACAAGGAAAGTGGATTTAATCCAAATAGCATAGGTGGTGGAAATTCGTATGGCTTATGTCAAATACATATTTCAAATCATTCAAATTTAACTGCTAAGCTTGGAGTTACTAATTTTTTAGATCCATATGATAATATGACTGCTGGTGCATATTTATTGTCAAATTATTTAAATAGTGCACGTAAAGTTGTGTCAGGGGATAGTGCTATAGTTTATGCATTAAATTCATATAACATGGGAGAGGGAATTTATTTTAATACTTGCTATAGCAAGGGAATATTAGATAGAGCTTATAGTACGAGTGTAATAACAATTAGAAATAAACTAATTTCAGCTGGTGGTATATAATAATATAAAGTTGTAATTCATAAATAAAATATAAAAAGAAGTAGTGAAAATTAATTGTTAGTTTAAATTGACAGTTAATTTTCATTTTGTTATTTTAAGGAGTGGTACGTTATTAATACTTTAGATATAACTAATAAAATTTTGAGAAAATACGATTTAAGAGCAAATAAAAGATTTGGTCAAAATTTTTTAGTAGACGATGAAATTTTACAAGGAATAATTGAAAGTGCAAATTTAAGCAATAATGACATTGTAATAGAAATTGGTCCTGGTCTTGGTAATTTAACTGAGTATATACTAAAAAGAGCTAGATTTGTCATTGCCATTGAAATTGATAGTAATATGATAAGGGTATTAAAAGATAGATTCAAAGGAAATGAAAAAATTAATATAATCAATGAGGATATATTAAAAATTAATATAAACAATTTAATAGAGAAAGTAAAAATTGAAAATAATATAAAAGATGGTAATGTTAAGGTTATAGCAAATTTACCATATTATATTACAACACCTATAATTTTTAAATTACTTGAAACGGATAATCTAGTGGAAGAGATTACGATCATGATACAAAAAGAAGTAGCAAGTAGAATTGTAGCAAAATCAAAATCAAGTGATTATGGAATACTTTCTGTTATGGCAAATTATTATGCAAAATCTGATATATGTTTGTTAGTTCCAAATACGAGTTTTGTACCATCACCTAAGGTAACTTCTGCTGTGGTTAAATTAGTAAAACATAAGCAATATAACGTTAAAGATGAAAAAATATTTTTTGAATTAGTTCACGCAAGTTTTGCAAATAAAAGAAAAAAAATGATAAATTCATTAGAAATAAGTAAATTTATGAATTTTTC
>HF991996.1:3808-5958 GCA_000433135.1 Clostridium sp. CAG:921 | reverse complement strand
TATGAATTTTTCAAAGAGTGATTTAAAGCAGATTTTTACAAAGTTACAAATTAATGAAAATGTTAGAGCAGAAGAACTAGAAATATTAGATTTTGTAAAAATATCAGATTTTATATATGAAAATTATGTATATAAGGCTTAGCTATTGATTTTAGTAGCTAAGTTTTTTATGAATAATTTATGAAATCATTTATATATTTTGATTAAATTTTAGCTATTATTTATAATTTGTATACTAAATAATAATAATATGATATAATCTGTGTGAGGTTTTTTTATGAGTGAGAAAGATAAATTAATTAATGAAAATACTAATCAAAATGAGAGAAAATTATATGAAAAAAATATAAAGGTATATAAGAAATATAAAATGTTTTCGTATGATTTTTTATTTTATTTTGCTGTTTCTGTAATGTATTTTACGCAGATAAAAGGATTTACTACTTCACAAGTCATGTATATAACAGCTTTTTATACTTTTTTTTCTTTTATTTGGCAAGTAACTGCTAATTTTTTAGTAGAAAAAATTGGATTAAAAAAAAGCATAGTATTTGGAAATTTTTTAGTATGTTTTACTTCGTTTTCATATATAGTTGCTCCAAGTTTTTATCTTGTTATAGTTGGTGAATTTTTTGGATCTTTAGGATTTACATTAAAAAGTTTAGCAGAAGGAACTTTATGTTATAGTTCACTTAAACGAATAGGAAAAAGGGAGAGTTTTTCAAAAGTAGAAGGAATAGCAAATTCTAAATATTACTATTATGATGCGATATCTTCAGTATTAGCAGGATACTTATTTATTATTGATGGATATATTCCAATTATACTTTGCTTTGTTAATTCTGTCATAAGTTTGATGATATCATTAAATTTTAAAGATATAAAGTTAAATGAAAATGAAAATTTAGAAAATAAATTCAATTTCAAAGAATTCAAATGCCAACTATTAACAATTTTAAAGTCAAAAAGGAGTAAATCTATATTTCTATACGCATTCTTTTTTATGGGAATAATATCAGTGACTGGAAATTTATATAAATTGTTATTAATAGATTTGGGTATTCAAACACAATATATTACTATGATCGTTTGCTTATTTACAGTTTTGGTAGGTTTTGGTGCTAAGTTTGTATTTGCATTAGAAAAACGTACAAAAAATAAAACCTTAATGAGTTTTGCTTATATGTATATTTTTGCACTTGCTATTATTAGTATTACTTGTAAAAATTTTAAATTAAGCATTGGAGTTCTAATAATTGTGATGTTATCATTATCTATTCTTGGGTTTGTCCAAGGAGCATATAGGGTGGCTATAAAAAAGTATGTTTTAAATTTTACAAATTCAGGTATTAGAACAAAAATAACATCATTATACTATATGGCAGAGAATTTAGGATCATCCCTTATGTTGTTTATTTCAGGAAAAGCTTTAGACTATATGCCAACGTATAACTTTTCACTTATTTTTACTATTTTTTCATTTATTACTATGGGATTAATACTTGTATATATGAAAGGAAAAATTGGTCTTAAGCCAGAAGAGTATAAGTCAAGTGAAATAAACAATACTAAATTATAAATTATATAACTAATAAGGAGACTTGCACAATATCAAGTCTCCTTAAGTATGACAAAAAAATATCAAGCCAATCTAATAAAAGGCCTGATAACAACCATATTAAATGGAGCTGAAACTCAGATTTGAACTGAGGACCTACGGTTTACAAGACCGTTGCTCTACCAGCTGAGCTATTCCAGCGCACATACACTTTAATGGTGACCCGTAGGAGAGTCGAACTCCTCACTCCGCCGTGAAAGGGCGATGTCTTAACCGATTGACCAACGGGCCAGTTTTGGTGAGCCATCGCAGATTCGAACTGCGGACAACTTGATTAAAAGTCAAGTGCTCTGCCAACTGAGCTAATGGCCCATAAAATGTAATTGCGTATTAATAATACCATATAGAATTCGATTTGTCAATAGTTTTTTTAAAAAAAGTGATTATTTTAAAAAATTTTAAATTTCTAAAAATTTGCGTTACTGTTTATGGTTCATATTATACTATAATAATTTTGTAATTCAAACGTAATTAAATTCTTTTGAACTGTAACAATTTATATCGATAATTTTGAAGAATAACTTTAAATTAT
>HF991996.1:271-3740 GCA_000433135.1 Clostridium sp. CAG:921 | reverse complement strand
ATTATTGATTATTAAAAAATAAATTTAAGTAAGATTTAACAAATACACAAATTATGTAAAAAATGTAATATAAAATTGTCGAAAGTTAGTCAAATTTGTGTCGAAAAAGCACTACTTTTGTATTTTATTGTCAAATTATGTAAATAACTTTGCGTTATCTTGAAAAAAGTGTTACAATGGTATCAGGAGATGAATATGACATTCGATCAATTTGAATTTATTCTTATTTTAATTTATTTTCTTATTAGGGTATATCGTATTTTGGACTTAAAAGTAATGTATTCTAAAAATGGCAGCAAATTAGATAAGTACATTAAACAAGTAGTATCAAAAGATATATCTAACAACCTTGTTAAGCATAATGAAAAAGAGTTTGATCTAAAAGTATTTTTTCAAAAAAGTATTCAAATCCTAAAAAGTAAGCAAGAGTTAAAAATCTTGCTTATAACTATTACATTTTTATCTATTAAATTAATGTTTTCATATACAAATATTAATTCCAACTTTTATTATATAAAATTGTTCTCAAAAAATATTGATTTAGTATCTTTACTTTATCCTAACTTTAAATTTATATATATTTTATATTTAAATATATATACTATATGTATATATGATATTGTAAAAATTGTAACTAGAAAAATAATCAAATTTAAAAGATACAGTAAAATTACTAAAAAAAACAATTATAATCTTGATATTCAAGTTGGAAATGATAAAGATGGAAAAGTAGTATCTATATCAGAGATGGGATTATATCAAAATATTTTAATAACTGGTAGTATTGGAACTGGTAAAACATCTACTGCTATTAATAACATATTATTTACCTTAATAAAAAATAAGTTGGGAGGCTTAGTAATTGATGTAAAAGGTAATTATACTTATGTATTAAAAAAGATGTGTACGATTTGCAATAGAAATGAAGATTTAGTTGAAATATCTTTAGATAGTAAATTTAGATATAATCCCCTAGATACTAATTTATCAAACATTGAATTGGCATATATGCTAAAAAAAGTATTAATGCTATTATCTAGTGCTAATAATAGTGATGGATTTTGGCTTGATAAAGTTGAAGCATATTTACGTGATTTTATAGTTATAATTAAGTTGTATATGGAATATCCAAGTTTTTCAGAAATTCATAAATTAGTAACAAATGATGAATATTTGAATTCTAAATTAAATCTAGTGAAAGAAAAAATCTTATCTGGAATTTTTTCAGATGAAGATTTATTTGCTATTAATAGTGCAATTAGTAATATAAAAAATGAATATTTAAGATTAGATGAAAGAACTAGATCTATTATTAAGGCAGAAATAACTAGAATTACTGGAGTGTTTGTAAATGATTATAATATTTATCAAAAGTTTTGTTTTAATTCTGATGCCTTTAGTTTCTTAGAAAATAAAGTAGTTATTTTATCAATTGGAATAGGAGAAAATAGCTTACTTTGTAAAATTATTTCTACATATTTAAAATTAGATTTTCAAAGACAAATTCTGTCACAAAATTCAAATTATAAAACAACATTTTTTGTTTGTGATGAATATCAAGAAATAGCAAATAAAGAAGATTCACACTTCTTTTCGATTTCAAGAGAATTTAAATGTATAAATGTTGTAAGTATGCAAAGTTATAGTTCATTAGTGAATTCTTTAAATGAAGAAGCAGCTACTAAAGTGATAATTCAAAATTTTGTTAATAAAATTTGGTTTAGAAATGATGATAACTATACTGTAGAACAAATAATTAAACAAATTGGTAAAGAAAAGAAAAAATATGAAAATATGAGCGTGTCTGAAAATGGAAATAATACAAAGTATAACATATTTACTAATAGATTCAATGACTATAAAACTGGTATATCAAAAAGTTATAGTTATAATATGAATTTAGACTATAAACTTGGAGAAGAGTATATGACAACAACTCTTAAGACTTTTGAAGCGGCAGCTATGTTATCTGATGGTCAAGAGGTTAGATTTGTAGATAAAATTAAATTGAAAATTTGGGAGGGTGATAAGTATAACAAATGATTTAAAAATTACTGATGAAAATGAAGAAAAATGTGAAAATAAACATAAAAAAAAACATTCGAAATTTAAAATTTATGCAAGTATATTTATTTTAATGGCAGTGTTTTTAACAACTTTTAATATTGTATATTGTGCTGCTGTTTCTGATCCAACTTTAGTTAATAAATTAAATTCGGCTATGAAAAAGATACTTACTTATTTACAAAAGTTGGCCACCCCAATTGCTGGTGTAACAATTGCTGTTGGCGTCATTATGAGAAAATTAAGCTTTGGTGATGAGGAAAAGATGTTAAAGGGAAAAAAAGTTATAATTAATGCGATAATTGGATATGCAATAATTATTTCTATTGATTTAATTATAAAGTTTATCGAAGCTTTAATATAATATATAGGTATGAATACTCAAGATATAATTGGAAATTTTAATATACTTGTAGAAAAAATAATAAAATCTGTAGAAAATGAAGTGTATAAAAATATTGATAGTATTCTTGTAATAGATAAAAAAATATTTAAAGTAGAACCATTAAATAAATTGATTTTAGAAGATGATATTAATGGTTTTATAATGCTTGCAAATGCTATGATTTTATTTTATTTTGTTTATTACATATTTTCCACTTTAATCTCATTGTATAACGGCAACCAAATTATTAACATTAATAAATATATTATAAAAATGGTGGTAATTGTAATTGCTGTAAATAGCAGTTATTATATTTGCAAACAAATAATTGATATTTTTTATGTAGTAACAGATGTAATTGATACCATTGGGTTAGATATAACGGGAAAAGAATTAATTTTTCAAAACTTTAGAGAAGTTATAAATATAGTTGAAGATTTAGATACAACAGATATTCTTAGTATGAATGGAATAATTAAAAGTTTTATTTCTTTTGGTTCTATATCAATATTTATTAGCTTAGCTATTAAATATACAAGTGTAATATTTTTAATATTGATTTCTCCAATAGCAATTATGTGTTTATCTAATAACATAACTAGTGGAATTTTCTTTTCGTGGGGAAAAATGTTAATTCTTTTATTATCAAATCAAATTATTATGAAAATGATAATGCTAATTCCAATGGCATGTAAAGATACCAAAACTATATTTTATAAAATAATATTAGTTGGGAGTATTTATATATTATATAAAATTGACACGTTTCAAAGAGAATTGTTTTCAAAAATATGTATTCCTAAAAAGGAGGAATGAAATATAAAATATACAATATATTCGAATTATAAAAGAAATAATAAGTGGAAAGGAATTATCGAGTACAAGACTCTTTTGATTTTGGCTATATATTTTTTATTATCAATTAATATTATAAAATATTTCAATTTCAGCTTTTTAACATCTGCATATGTATTATTAGTGTTATTTATACCGGCTTTTGCAATAGTTTTTATTGATATA
>HF991996.1:0-111 GCA_000433135.1 Clostridium sp. CAG:921 | reverse complement strand
ATATTTATGAGTAATTTGTTGAAAAATTTAAAAATAAAGCTAAAAAATGAAGAAATTGTCGATAATATTGAAAATATTAGTGAAGTATGATATATAATTAATATGGTAATA
>HF991995.1:900-1935 GCA_000433135.1 Clostridium sp. CAG:921 | reverse complement strand
TGTCCCGTCTGGCAAGGTCATCAATATGTCCTAACAGTGCCTCATAATCCCGAAACATCATGTTGGAGATTGCCTGCTCCTCCTGCGTGGCAAATGCCTCTGACAGTCCGCTTAAATTTTCTTTTTTCGCACCTTCCACTGCCATGTAATAGATGCCTTTTTTCTCCTGCATAAATTCACGGATCAAAGTCGTTTTTCCCACACGTCTGCGGCCATAAAATACGACGAACTCAAATTGATCACTCTGATATAATTCGTTCAGTTTTTGCAGTTCCTTTTCCCTTCCAACAAACATATCGTTCTCCAACCATTTATATAAATTGCTAATCACGCAATTAGTAATTGTGCAATTAGTTTATGTATAGTTAGTATATGCTTCATTGGGAAAAATAGCAATGGATTTTTATCTGACTTTTCGCAAACCCAAATATCTTCATGAAACCACTACCCTTTATGTTATTGTAAATATAGCTTTACTATCTATTATATAAATAACAAAGGAGTATATTTCATAATGAATACTTTAAACAACTATGTACGAGAATATCTTGACTATTGTGAATGCAGAAAACACTTAGATAAAAAAACAATAAAAGCATACAATATCGACTTAAAACAATATCTTGACTTTTCTTCAAACTTTCCGGAAGCCATCTCAAAAAATAGCGTCGATTTATATATCACGGAATTGCACAAACAATATCAGCCCAAAACAATTCGTCGAAAAATTGCCAGTCTGAAGGCTTTTTTTCATTATATGGAATATAAAGAATTGTTAAGCGAAAATCCCTTTCTTAAATTAGATCTGCGCTTTCGCGAACCAAAACTTCTGCCAAAAACAATTCCTTTTCATACCATTCAAACGTTCTTTTCGACGCTATATAATGAAAAAGAGCAGGCTATCTCTGAATATAAGCAAAAGTGTTGCGTCCGGGATATTGCCGTTATTGAATTATTATTTGCCACAGGCATGCGCATATCTGAATTATGCTCTCTCAAACCTACAGATATTGATTTGCAAGGCAACAATATTCT
>HF991995.1:636-882 GCA_000433135.1 Clostridium sp. CAG:921 | reverse complement strand
AACAATATTCTAATTTACGGAAAGGGTGCCAAAGAACGTATACTGCAAATCGGTAATTCCGATGTAATTTCAGCTTTATTAACCTATCAGCGTCTCTTCCAGAAAGATATTTCCTCTTGTGGATTTTTCTTTGTAAACCGACTAGGGCGAAAACTTTCTGACCAATCCGTCCGTTTTATGATCAACCGTTATACCAGTCTCTCTGGTATTTCCCAACATATTACCCCACATATGTTCCGACATTCC
>HF991995.1:0-596 GCA_000433135.1 Clostridium sp. CAG:921 | reverse complement strand
GACGTGGATATTCGATACATACAAAAAATGTTGGGGCATAGTTCTATCAGCACAACAGAAATATATACACATGTTTCGAATAGCAAACAAAAAGATATACTTGTTCATAAACACCCGCGCAATCAGATGAAGGTAAATAAAATGTAATTAGGAATTATCCTTTATCCGTGCTAGTTTCTTAATCTGCATTTTCAGATGTTTATAGTATATACTATGCAAATAATTTTATCAAAAAAATAAGTTGTCCTTCGTTACTTTATAATCGAGTAGGAGGCTAACCATTAGTTGATTAGCCGACCTCTCACACCACCGTGCATACCGTTCGGTACACGACGGTTCCTTAGTTTTCACAAACTACTAGATAATAGTCAAGCATGGATGTATATCCCAGCTTGACTATTATTCTATTTGAAAAGATTTGATTTAAGGCTTTCGCCATTCTCCAATAACCTTTTCTACTATAGGCAAGTTCCTTGGCTTTCCAGTCTTCTAGCCCCAATGCTTTTAGCATTCTGTACTTCGTTTTGATTTTCTTCCACTGTTTCCAATAGACCGCTCGGATTCGACGTCTTGCCCATTCCTCTGTTTTCTTAAGA
>HF991994.1:2358-2578 GCA_000433135.1 Clostridium sp. CAG:921 | reverse complement strand
CAAAATGAACTTTTTTCTTATATACAAAATGAAGACAAAGCAAGTGAACTAAATGAATCAGGTAACAAAGATAAATTTTTAAATGATAAAAATAATATAGAAAATATTACTAAAGCATTAATAACACCAATAAATTTAAAGGAATCTTTGCAAAAAATTGAAAGTACGAAGGGAATTTTTAAAAAAGGGAAATTAGATTCTAGTGTTAGTGAGTTGTCAA
>HF991994.1:0-2304 GCA_000433135.1 Clostridium sp. CAG:921 | reverse complement strand
TGAAAAAACTGCTACAGATAAATTTAAAAAAGGATTAGAAGATGATGTATATTCTGCTGAAGAAGCAGCAAAAATAGCATATGAATCTGCTAATGAAGAACGTGGAAAAGAAAGAGCAAAAGGTAGTGAAGAAATACAAATTTAAGAATATGAGTATTATGTAAAATTATATATAAAAATCACGCACAATTACAAGAAACATAATTATACTTTTTTACTATTTTTTTTAAGTTTTTATTGACAAAGATTATGTTATATACTATAATTAATATTATGATGGAATACGAAAGTATTGAAAGGTAGGATTATTATGGAAGAAAATAATAAATATGATGCACAGTCAATAGATGGTTGCAAAAAATACTTAGAAAATATCATTACTAAATTTAATATATCAGCTAAAAACACTACAATAATTACAGAAGTTACTGCATTTTGTACTGCAAATTCGTTTGATATGAGTGATGTTAATTTTGATGAAGGACAAAAGAAGGTAAAGGAAGCTCTTATATCTAAAATACCTGATACTGACCCTGATCATGATAAAAAGGTAGATGATATTAATACCAAAGTTAAAGAAATTTATGAAAATAATAGTGCTAAAAAAGAATTTGACGAAAAGTATCGTAAAAATGTTGAAAAAACAATTGGAATTACTAATTTTAAAATAAAAGAAATTGAAGATAAAAAAGAAGAAAAAACTGAAGAGATCGAGGATTTAAAACGTGAGTTATGTAGTATTGAAGCAGATATCGAAAAGATAAAAAATGCTCATGGTGGTAATGACCCTGCAACTACTGATCCAGATTTTGACGACTTTGATACTTTGAATAATTCACACAAAGAATGTGAAGAGAATATAAAAAAATTAACTGAAGAGTTAAAAGAACAAATGAATTCAATTAATGCATTTAAAAAAGTTGTTGGAGACTTAAAGAAAAGTTTGGAGTTTCAAGGAATAAAACTTGATACGACTGTTATAATAGATCCAAACAAAGAAAAAAAATCAAGTAGTAAAGAAGAAAATGGTAGAGATGGTAGTAACCAAGATGAAAATGCTGAAAGAAATGATGAAGAAAATGAACAAGAAATTCAAACTCAACAATCTCAGCAACAGGTTCCACCAGTAGTTCCACAGCCAATGCCTTATTATTCTTATCCACAAATGCAACAACCAAAAACACAACAAGTGGCTACTCCAAAACAACAAGGAAATGGTGGGGGTGCTGTACAAGGTACAAATGGACAACCTCAAGCAGAAGCTCAGCAAGAGAGTATGTTACCTGCTTTAAATGATGTAGAAAAGGCAAGAAAACTTTTAGAACTTATAAAGAAGGACAAAAGTGCAAAAAATTCATATATCATAAAAGATGAAAGTGAAGCTATGAATTTGGCTATGTGTGCTAGTTCACAAAATGCGCTAAAGAATGTAACAGGATTTAACAATAAAGGAAAGATTTCTAAAATTTTAGAAAAAAGTGTAACAGCTAAAAATGTTGATCTTTCTGCTAGAGATTTTGATGAGGTAAAGGAAGCATTTAAAGAATTTTTACCAAATGTTTCTGATGCTGATATGGATAGCTTACTAGATAACATTTATGGTGATGATAAATCTAAGGTATCATTTATGAGTAAACCAATTTCTGGTGATGATAAACAAAAAATATTAGATCTTATTAAAGCATTAAATACTAAAAGAAAAAGTGTTATTCCAAAAAGTGCTGAAAAAGCAAAAGAATTGAGTTATGATTCTACAAAACAGGATGCAATAGTTAAATTACAAGAAAAAATTAAACTTATTGAAGAAACTTTAATAATGCCAATTAACTTAAAGGAAGCACAACAACAAGTTCAAAAAAGTAGAGCATTTGCATCAAGATTTTCTAAAAATAAAGGCTATGATTCTGGAATACATGAGCTTTCTGAAGAAAGTATTAATGGCTTATCACAAAAAGATAAAGATAAGGCAGAAAGTTTTATAAATGAATTACGTAATGGTGTTGAACCTGAAGAGGCGTATGAAAAAATTGATGATAGTAAAAATATAAATCAACAGTCTAGAAATACTAAAAGTAGAAGTAATCATACTAAATAGTTGATATTTTAATATGGAGGTAATATATATGGAAGAAAAACAAAAAAAGATCGATGAACTTATCGCAAGACAATCTGAATTAATAACTAATGTTGAAAAATGTACGGAAGTTTTAAAAAATGCGGAAGAAGCATTTGGATCATTAAAAAAAGATTAATTTAGGAGGGATTTGTTGTTATGAACGAAACTTATAATGATATAAATGTATA
>HF991993.1:6330-24440 GCA_000433135.1 Clostridium sp. CAG:921 | reverse complement strand
ATGCATCAGAGAAGAGTGATTCAAATAATAATACTACAATAAAAGTAGATAATAATGTAAGAAATGATGAGGAAATTTCATCAAGTAAGGATAATAAAACAAATGAAGAAATTTCAAATAAAGACAAAAATTTAGATGAAAACGATGAAGAAAGCAAACAAGAAGATGAAAAACAAGAAGATGAAAAACAGGAAAAAAATGAATCAAAAACAGTTGAGTATAAAGTGTCTGAAATAAATAGCGAAGTACTTAGTCAAATTAAAGACAGCAGTGAAATAACAAATATTGTAGTTGTAGTCGAAAAAGATACAAATATCAGTGAAGAAATATTTGAAGCTATAAAAGGAACTTCAAAAAAATTAACAATAAATGTTGGAGATAATAGAATTATATTTAAAGGAAAAGATATAAAAAATCCAAAACAAATTGATGCAAGTATTTCATATAATTTAATTTCAGAAAATGATACTTTAAAAACTTTAAATCAAGATGGCGTAGTCATAAATTTTGCAAATAATGGTAATTTACCAGGTACTGCTACTATAAAGATAAAGTTAACAGACAGAATGAGTAAAGTATTAAAAACAAATTCTATATATATCTACCATTATGACGAGGAATCAAAGGAATTGTCTAGAATTGGCACAAAAGTTACATATGATAAATCAACTGGATATATTGAATTTGCTATATCACATAATTCAAAGTACGTACTTGTAAATCAATTATTAGATGCTAACATTCAAAATGCTTCAAGTGATGAAGTAAGCTTTTTAGAAAGTGGTAAAGTTTACATTATAATAGTTAGTGCTTCAATTTTAGTTATAATAATAGTTGCTATTATATTAATAATTGAGAAAAAGAGAAAGAAAAATAAATCAGATGATTTAATGAAAAAAAGTACTGAAAATATGAATTCAAATATTGAAGAACAAGAAAATAATAAAATGTAAAAAAAGAGGCAATGATTTAAATTGCCTCTGATTTTTTAGAAGGAGAAAAAAATGAAAAAAACTAGAATAGGTTTAAGCTCAAATATGATAAAAATAATTGCAATTTTATGTATGTTAATTGATCATATTGGAATGTATATGTATTTTAAATTAGATGACACAACTTATTATGTATTTAGAAGTATAGGAAGAGTAGTAATGCCCATTTTTTCATATATGGTAGTTCAAGGATTCTTTTATACTAAAGACCTAAAAAAATATATTTTTAGAATGTTTTCATTTGCTACAATAACTCAAACTGTTATCATAATACTTGGCATAATTAATCAAAAATATTTTAGTAATTACTGGACTGGAGTTACTGGATATTTCGGTGTACTATACTCATACACCTTGTCACTTTTGTTACTTACTGTTATAGATAAAAAGACAATAATTTCTAAATTAAGTAATAATCAAAATGCTATTATTAGAGTTAATATATTTATATTAATTGTGCTTGCATATTTGAATTTAAAAATAGAATTCGATTTTCAAGTACCATTTATAATACTTCAATTATATGGAATAGAAAAGTTTTTTCAAAAAAATGAAAAACTGTTATTATCTCAAAGCAAAGAAAATTTATGTAATAGTATAGAAAATAAAGGAAAAATTGTAAGTGCTGAAAAATATGCGTTAAGTAAACTGATATATTATAGTGCTATAATTGTATGTTTTGCTATTTCTATATCACTTATAAAATTTGCATACGGATTTAAGTACACTTTATTATTTGCTGCATTTATTATAATGCTTTATAATGGTAAAAAAGGAAAAAATTCAGATATCATGAAATGGAGTTTTTATATTATATTTCCACTTCAACATGCTATATTTTATTTTGTTGCTATGTTAATACATTAAAAATTTTATATAGTATTTTGAAGGTTTAATTATTTTAGTATTACTAAAATAATAGTAAAATAATATTTTTACTCTATTAGGAAAAAAATAAACAATCCCATTCTTAACTTATTAGATAGTTTATTCATATTATATTTAAAGGGAGATTAGTTTTATGTAAATAAATATAAAAACAAAATAATTTATCCTTACCAGAAATAAAAAAATGAAAATTAATTTGGTATATTTGCTGTTATCTTTTTTATATTTAATACATATAACACATTTTGAATTAGTAGCAAAGACATTAGAAATGTACTTTCAAATGTCTTTGTATACAGGAGTATAATGTTTTTCAGTAATTCAATATGTTCTGAAAATTATTAGCTAATAAATGATTTCTAAAATTGCTAGAAATTTATTAAAGGTATGTTATATAATGAAAATGCTTTAAACTCAAGGTTTTCATTGCTATATATGCCATTGAGCAAAGTGAGAAAGGGATGATATTTTTATGGAAAATTTTAAAGTTGGAGATATAGTGGCAAGAAAATCATACAATTACGATGTCTTGTTTAAGATTACAAAAGTAAATCAAAATGGAATTGTTGAACTTGCTGGGCTTACGGTAAGAATTTTAGCAGAAGCAACTCTATTCTGATGACAGAAAAGTAGATAAATGTTGAAAAGGTAATGAATGCTGATAATGTTGTTTATGAAATTATTTAAATAAATTAAAGATAAAATAATAAATCTAGGGGAATAGGTTACAACAATGGACAAGCCAAGCATTTTGCTTTTTAAAATTAATGGTTTAGTAGGCAGAATACGTTATTATATATAAAAAAATAAGGTTATGAACTTATGTAACAAGACATAAAATATTATGTATACAATTATTGTAAAATAAATTTGAATATTGTAAATGTAATATATTATTGATATAATAATACGAACATTTTAATTTTTGTTTGGAGGATAAAGTATGAAAAGAAAAATTATTGTAATTATATTAATATTGATGTTGATAATCTTTTTATTTAATATCTTATCTCATAAAAAGATAGATTTAAATGGAGTATATAAACATAATACAGATATTAATAATATAGAAATTTATGTTAAAAATATATCGACTAATAAAGAAGTATTAATTACAGATAAAAAGGATATAAACGTTATACTAAATAGTTTGATGAATACTAATGTAGACATATCATTTGATAATGAGGATATAATAGGTGGTTTTTGCAGATTAGTAATATTAAATACTAAAAATAATAAAAAAGTAAATATTAATATTGGTAGAAAAAAAATTGTTATTAATGGTAACAAAATATATAAAACTAATGATAATGTATTTGATAATATAAAAGATATAATTATAAAATACGATACTAATATGGTATTTTAGGTATATCGAATAGTTTGTGCAAACTAAAATAAAAAACTTTACATAATGTTTTATGTAGAGGTTATATTAGAAATAATAGGATGTCTACTTTTGTCGAATATTGTTGAAAATGTTTAATTAATTATATGTTAATGGTATAATTTAATAAAAAATAAATAATAAGCATTAAATAATGTTTATAGGAGGAAAAAATGTATATAATACATGGACCTTAAAATACAAGAAATGGTATAAATTGAAAATTTGAATATAATTAGGAGGATTTAATATGGAATCTATTTTAAACGCGATGCGGCGAGCTTTTGTTACTATCTTTGTTATTTTTGTGTCATTAGATATAGTACCTGCTTATGCAAATGAAACAAATTATAGCACTGAAATTGTAAAGATAATTGATGAACACTTTGCATCACAATTCACCGTGACAGACCAGATTTTTTTACTTAATTATAATAGTTTTACTAGGTACCATACAAGTGATTTTTCACAATATCAGTATGGTAATAACTGTGGACCAACGTTATTAGCAAATGTGTTATCTTACTATAAAAGTTTAGGATATGGTAATTTATATTTTGGAACAATAACACAAAGTATGTATGATGATATTTGTGCTAGATTAGGATATAGCATATCAAATGGTAGTGATTTAAATAAAATACCGAGTGCTTTAAAATCATATGTAGAAAATGCTGGTTACGGTTTCAGTTATGATAAATATCTTTTAAATCTTTGGTCTGATGTTACAAGAGATTTAAAATTTGGATACCCAGTCATAATGAGCTATAATAATCATGGATATCTAGTTCTTGGTTACCGTGTCATGGACGGAATAAAACAGTTATATACATGTACTGGGTGGAGTGCACCTGAATATACTTGGATTAATTTTAATAGTAGTAATATGAATATGACATCAGTCCATATTTACTTAAAATAGTTTACAAAAACTAAATTTACTATAAAATATGATTAGGTAAAAAAGTTTTAAAAAAAATGAGCGTATTTTCAGCTCATTTTTTTATACTCAAAAAACTGAAAATATGAATATTAATATTTTACTTATCATAAATTTTTATAGAGGGAAATTATGGATGTAAAAGTAAATTATCCTACTAATGATAATTATATAAATAATATTGCTTATATAAAAGCTCTTTTTATTAAAACACAAATAGAAAATCTTGAGGTAGAATTTGAAAAAAAGAAAGAGATATATAATAAAATTTTAGATTATTTAGAAAAAAATTAATATTTGTACATTTGTATATACAAATATTAGGTAATAAAATTTGTATATGGAGAGTGATGAAGTGAAAGTGAAAAAAAGAATTGCAATTTATTCTAGAAAATCTAAATATACAGATAAAGGTGATTCAGTAGGAAATCAAGTTGAATTATCATTAAATTATATAAACTTACATTATCCAAAAGATTTATATGATACAGAAATTGCAATATATGAAGATGAAGGTTTCTCGGGTGGTAGTTTTAAAAGACCTCAATTTCAAAAGCTTTTAGATGATGAAAGAAATGAACCTTATGATATACTTATTTGTTATAGATTAGATCGAATTAGTAGAAATTTAGCAGATTTTTCTTATTTAGTGAATGAATTAAATAAACTTAATACTAGTTTTATATCAATAAAAGAGCAATTTGATACTAAAACACCAATTGGAAGAGCTATGATGTATATTGCATCAGTATTTGCACAATTAGAAAGAGAAGTGATTGCTGAAAGAATAAGAGATAATATGTTGGAATTAGCTAAAACTGGAATATGGCTTGGTGGATATACACCGACAGGTTACAGTGTAAAAAGGTATGAAAAAGTAACAGTGTGTGAAAAAAATTCTGATGATTTTATTGAAAATAGAGTAAAAAAAGCTTGTAAATTAATAACTAATAAGGATGAAATGAAAGATATAGATATAATATTTTCAAAATATTTAGAACTAAAATCATTAGTAAAATTAGAAACATACCTAATACAAAATAATATAAAAACCAGAAAAGGAGTATATTATAGTACATTTACATTAAGAAGGATACTTACTAATTTAGTATATGTAAAAAATGATAATGATATATTAGAATATTGCAATAATAAAGGAATCCATATTTTTTTCGAAAATGATGGAAGGGATAAATTTAATGGGAAATATGGATTAATTGCATATAATAAAACAAAAGATAATAAAATTTTACCTATTGAGGAATGGATTGTGGCTGTTGGATTACATCAAGGTCAAATTTCTGGCAGAGATTTTATTAATGTTCAAGTTTTATTAGAAAAAAATGCAGACAAAAAATATAGAGCTGTTACAGATTCAAATAAAAATACTATTATGGTGGGAATATTAAGATGTAAGGACTGTGGATCATATATGAGACCTAAAAATAGTGGAAATAAGAAGAAAGATGGTACTATTTCATATTATTATTCTTGTGTACTAAAAGAAAAGTCAAGAAAAATAAAGTGCAATTCAAAAAATGTAAAGGGAGATTTTATTGATAATGAAATATTAAATGTTTTGAAAAATATATTTGTACAAAATTCTGAAATATATAAAGAATTAAAAAAAATGTCAATATCTAAAAATATTAAAAGAGAAGATGAAGAAATTATAAAATTAAAAAAACAATATGAAAAAAATAAATACGAAATAAATAGTTTAGTTGGAAAGGTTAAATATATTGATTCTTCATTGGTGAATGTTATAAATGAGGAAATAATTAGATTAAATAAGCAAAATGAGAATATACAAGAAAAAATGAAAAAAAATTGTAATATCAACAACTGCCAGATACAGGAAAATAAAAATATATCAAAAGAAAATTTGAATATATTAGAAATTGTTGACAACTGTTTTGATGTATTTGATGAATATGATCTAAAAACAAAAAGATATATAATGAATTTACTTATAGAGAGTGCATATTATAATAGCCAAACAGAAAAGATTGAAGTAAATTTATCAATTAATAAAATAGATGAGAGTGAAAAAAATTTTTTGATTAGTATTTTAGAAAAAATTAAATAAAAAGTTGTCACCAGACAATAATAGCAGATGCTCCTGAGTATGATTTAAAGCATATATCAGATGAGGAAGCTGAAAGAAGAAACAAAAATGATGAATTGTCAAGAAGAGTAAGAGTTAATAGATGCTATATGAATATGAACAAGAAAAGTAGTATGTATAGTAAGAATAATGGATTTAATCAAAATATGTATGGAAATGACATCAAAAAAGAGGATGAAAATCCAAATTTTTTTAAGAGAGAAGCAGTTCTAAAAAAGCCGGGAATTATATTACACATTGATGGAGATCCTGAATATACACAAAAATGTAAAGAAAACTATAAAAATATGGGACTTATTGCTTATACATATAATATTCCCGAAAGTGAACAATATAAGCAAGTATATGGACTGCTTCAAAAAATAAGGCCTAATATATTAATACTAACTGGTCATGATGCTTTTTTAAGAAAAAGAAATGATATATATAATATTGAAAATTATAAAAATTCAAAATATTATTTGCAAGGAGTATTAGAAGCAAGGAGATATGAACATAATTTAGATAATTTGGTAATATTTGCTGGTGCCTGTCAAAGTTATTACGAGGCTTTAATTTCAGCTGGAGCTAATTTTGCTAGTGCACCAAAAAGAGTATTAATTGATATGATGGATCCAATGATAGTAGCACAAACTATTGCTTTAACTCCAGTAGATGAGTATGTACCACTTGAAAATATACTAAGTAATACAAGAGAAGGAATAAATGGAATAGGTGGTTTACAAACTAAGGGACAATATAGAGTTGGAATGCCTGGTATTTAAAAATTAAAACATAAAATTAAATGCATTATAGTTGATTTTATTATGTATTTTTGCTAAGAATATCTGTGGTATTTTTTATTTTGAGGAGAATGTTCTTGAATTGTTAATATAAATATTGTATATTTTTTTTATTTATGATAGCATGTATATGTAGGAATTTTATAAAAATATGTAGCTTTAATTATTAATATTTTTATAATTTTTAGGAGGAATAATGGAAAAAGATACGAAAAAAACAAATGAAAATATTGCTTCTTGGATATATCAAGCATGTTATAGTATATACGGTATAATAGTAGGAGTAATATTTAGTGGAATCTGTACATGGATTTTTGTAAAAGGAGCAAATACGGCGACAAAAATTGCTATAGTTCCATTTGTTATTTGTGGCTTAGCTGTACTAATAATATCAATTATTAGATTGTTAAAAGCTATAAACATAGTAAGGCAACTGAAAGCAAAAAATATTTCTAGCGATGAAATATTTAAAACTCATGATAACTTAAATAAAGCAGATAATATCTTTTCAAAAATATATGTAATTGGGTTTTCAATATTTTGGTTTGGGTTTCTCATGTTTGTAGATTACATTTTTATAAGAGATGGACAATTTATGTTTCTAGCATTTTCAATTTTGTTTTGGATAGTGGGAATAGAAATTATACGTAAGAAATTAAAAGGATAGTTTTTAATAAAGAATTAACAATGCAGATTGTAGTGTTAAAAAATTAAAATATAAATAATTATTTTAATTTTTACTACAGTCTTATTTTTTGATTTTTGTAACTTAATTATATATTTATTTCATTATATTTTGTAACTTAATTTCTTTACTGTTTAATAACTTGAATATTTTACATAATTATGTTAGTATTATATACAATATTAAATAAAGTATTTTAGCATTTTTAAAAGGTTAGGTGAAATAGTAATGAAAAATACTGATGAAATAAATGAAAATTTAGTTTCGTGGAAATATGAAGCATGGTATAGCTTGAAAAATATAATTAGTGAATGCCTATTTTCTTTATTATTTATAAAAATTTTTGTCGAAATTCAAAATATTTTTGTAAGAACGGTTATAGTCATATTTATTATTCTTGGGACAATTTCTTTGGTAATTGGAATTATTAGGTTGTTAAAGTCAATTAATGTAATAAAAGGAATGATATCAAAAAAAGATTCAGCAGATGGGGTATTTAAAGTTCATACTAAGTTGAATATGGCTGATAAAGCTTTCTTGAAAATATATGCAATAATCTTTTTAACATTTTTGTTTGGCGTGCTTATAGTAATTGATTATACTTTAATAAAATCTGGTGATTTTTTTACATTTTTGGTAACGCTTTGGTTTTGGTTTTATGGAATAGTTATGGCATTTAAATATTTTAAAAAATAGCTATTGGTAAAGTTATAATTAATTGTACAACCATAAAATATAGGGCTATAGTTACATTTATAACATGATTATTGTAACTATAGCCTTCGTTTTGCTTTTTATATTATTTTAAATTTTCTATTTTTATTTTTTCATGACTTTCACTAGATATATTATCATTAGATTGTATTAAGGTTTCACATTCATCGTTTACCAATTCACTTAATGATGCAAAAAAGGAGTTTTTAGAGTCTTTTTCAACAATCAGGTCTTTTAGTAAATCTTTTAAAACAGAAATCTCATTTTCTTGTGCTTCAATGATATGGCTATAGTCTAAATTAGATGTATATTCACTTGATCCAAGTTCATAGACTTTATCTGGATTATTTTTTATGTATTCATCTAACATTAGAGACGCTTTTGAAAAACACTGATTTAGCACTCTATTGGAGTCTGAAATTTTTTTATTATATCCGGTTTCTTCAAAATGAACTTGAGATAATCTTCTTGCTTCATTAATGTTTAATTCCCCATTTTCTACCTTTTTTAACAAAATATCATCGAATTTATCTTTTTTTATTTCTTCTAGTAGTTTGTTTTGAGAATTAAGCAAATACATCAATTCGCAAAATGATCTACTGAGTTCTGGATTTGCTTTATCTCCAATTAGTTTTGAAATTTCATCTGTATTTTCAACACTATTGTTATTTAAATTAGCATTTTCAACTAAATTATCTCTACCGATTATTTTTTCTATACTTTGTATAAATTTAACAAAATCTTGTCTTGCAAAAGGAAGATTGATTAAATTATATTTTTTAGATATTTCTCTTGATATCTCTTCTGTTAATCCCTCAAATAATCCAGTACCAAATCCGAAAGCATGCCCTAATTCATGTGGCATAACACTAAAAAAATAATTTTCATATTTTGACTCATTTAAATAAAAATATAACTGTTCGGTTTCGATACCATAATCATTTTCAATTGCCTCTTCATCTTTTAAAAGGTATGGGACACTCTCATCTTGTTCAAAAAGATTGCATTTTAATTTTTGATTATTTCCATTTTCTTTATATAATATTCTTCCTTTATTATCTATAGTATATCCTAGCTTTTTACCATTATATTTTCCATGTCTTAACTCTTCAAATGTTTTCTTTATGCCATACGAATACTTTATTGCATTTTCTTTATATCCAAAGCATGCATCACAGTTGTTACCAATATATGCTAGAATATTAATGTTTGGATTTCCCTTATAATTTACTCTTGGAAATTCAGTCTGATAGATTCTTTGTATTTTTTCAATCTCAAGTGCTATAATTTTCTTATAAGGATCTGATATTTTTATGTTACCATCCGGATCTAAAATAAACCCTTCTGTATTGGAAGAAGAAATAAAATTGCTTATCAAAGAATAAATAGTACTGTTGTTATCACGTACTTGTTGTATATTGTTATATTTCATTTACATTCACCTAATTTCTATTTATTTAAATATTTGTGGTCAATGCATCAACACTATAGTTGTTGCATTAGAACATGAAGTACATAATAAATTAGCTTCATTTTATCATTTTTATGTTTTATTTTCAACTGTACGTGTTGAAAATACATATGAAATATTTAAGTTAATATACATTTAAACAGATTGAGTAAAATTAAATATTAATTTTAATTAAAAACAAAAAAAGATGTTTAGAGTAAAACATACACTCTATAACATCTTTTTAATTACTTATTTAATAACTTAGCAAGACTTGCTTTTTTTCTAGCAGCAGTGTTTTTTGCTAAAACACCCTTAGACCAAGCTTTGTCAACACAACTAACTGCTTTTTGGAATAATTCTTCCTTATTACTTGCATTTTCATTTACAGCTGCCTCAAAAGCTTTTATAGCATCTTTATATGCTTTCTTAGTAGCTCTATTTTGCATAGTTTTAGTTTCAATTACTTTAACTCTTTTCTTTGCAGATTTTATATTTGGCATTAATTGCACCTCCCTTAAATACGAGTTATAACATTATTACTAAGATATTTTAACATAAAAAAAATAAAAATGCAATATGAAAATAAAAGTTTTTATGTAAAAAGGCAACCATTTATTGCTTTTTAGTCAAAATAAAGTGATTTTATAGAAAAAACAAATATTATAATGAATGCTTTTTATTATATACTTTACAAAAAAGTATATAAAGTATATAGAATATTTTATTAAATTTATATAAATAAACTTAGCAATAAAAAATATATTTATTTTTATCAGCAAGTATGGTAAAATGATTTTGATTAGAAATGGGGGGATAATCCATGAAGGAATTTGATAATGAAAATTGCAAAAAAATCAACATAGATATTCATTTTTTTATATTATTTTTTATATCATGTTCAGTATTTATATCTGATATTTTTATATATACATTAAAAACCGGATTTATACAAACTAACTTTGTTGTGATTGCAATATTAGCGGTTTTAAGTATAATTTTGATTAAGAAAAAAATAGTTGAAATAAAAAATGATTTTTCTAAATTTGATTTATTTTTCATCATGTTTTTTTTAATCTATTTTGTTGCAACTGTAGTGTTCCCGGATTTATCGTGGGATACAAGAAGCTATCATATATATTTACAAGAGAATGTTTTTGCAGATAAGATAAATGAAGATTTTTTTGCAGGTAGGAACTTAAATTCTTATTTATTTGCATTGGGGGATAGAATAAATTATTTCTTTAGGTATTTACTTGGATATAGACTTGGAACAATATTTAGTTATTATTTAATAATTGTACTATTTTATCAGGTAAAAAAGTTTATAAAGTACTATTTAAAAGACAATACTATTTTAAATTTAAAATGTAAATATAATAAAAAAGAAATTATTAGAATTAAAGAAAATGATAAAAGTAGTGAAATTTTTGTATCGCTTTTTAGTATATTTCCAACTATGCTATCTGTTGTATTTGCATATAGCGGTACATATTATATAGATAACTTTGGACTTGTATTTTTGATGGAAGTATTTTACAACATACTGTGCAATAAAGATATTTTAAAAAATAGAATTATTATATATTTTACGGCAATGATAGTTGGACTTAGTATTTCAATTAAAGTTACAAATGCTATTTTTTTAATACCTATTTTTGTGTATTTTTGTATTAAAGAAAGAAAAAACTTTAAATATATGAAAATATATGACTATTTGATAGTGATTTTTCTTATGAGTGTACCGTGGTTAGTATATTTTGTTGATTCATATATTCAAACTGGAAATCCTGTATTTCCATATTATAATCAGATATTTAAGTCAAAGTACTTTATGGAAAGCTCATGGCAAGATGATAGATTTGGCCCAAAAAATGTAGTTCAGTTTTTAATATGGCCAATATATATAATATTCTACCCTAAAAGAGCATTTGATACAAGATTTGTAGATATAGCTTGGTTGATAGGATATGTGTCTGAAGTCATATATTTACTATATTTTATCTTTAGAAAAAAATATAAAAGCAATAGCTTGTTTACTCTTGATATGATTTTGCTTACATGCACTATTTTGTGGGAAAAAATGATTATAGGGTATGTAAGGTATGCAAGTATTATAGTGGTTCTTGGGACAATCTTTTTTATTGCTAATGCGTATAAGATATTTAATAAAAATAAATGTGCTGGAAAAATTTTATTTATTGTTTTTATAATTATAATGCTACCTTCAATTGGATATGATTTAGCGGTAAAAGTAAAGGATTTTTCTAGTATAAGTGATTATTTTAATGAATATTTTTCAAATATAAAGATGATTGCATTAGACAGGAAAAATGAGAAAATTAAAGTTGATGGTAATTTTGGTTCTATTGGTGATGATAGCATGCTTCCAACTTTACTAAGAGATGAAGAAAATTACATATATAACCTAGAGGAATGGGTGACAGCAACAAATAAAGAAACAGAAAAATTGTATAAAAATAAAATTTATAATAAATTATTTTATGTACTAGTAGATGAAAATACTGTTAGTCTGAAAGAAGAATATCTAAAAAATAATAATTTTGATATTATTTCAATTGAAAAATTAGAAGGAAATTTTTCATTTTTAAGTAAATCAGATACCTTGTACTTGTACAAAGTAAAGAAAAATGCGGATTAGAATGATGTGATATTAAGAATCTAAAATAAAAAATAAAATCATTGAGACTGTTTTAAAATTTCAATGATTTTTTTTGACTTAAATATTATAAAATTTTATTAAGATTAAAATAACAAAAATTAATGTGTTTAAAAAATAATTGATAGAATTTGTTAAAAAATAGGAAAATTTTTTTGATAAAATTGCGATAATTATTGTAAAATATTACACGTTAAAATATAAGCATTTATATGAATTTTTAATCAATTGTTACAAAAATATTACGTCAACCCTTTAAAAAAATATATTTTTTTACTTTTTTTATAAAAATACTTGCTTTTTTACATAAACTAGTTTATAATTGATTATGATCTGCGATGAAGTAGAATGTGGCTATCCAAAGAGATAGGGAACTTCTATGGAGCATGTCTGATTTTAAATCAGGCGGCAAGTATACATATATTATAGTATTTGCCAAATTTTAATTGATATTTGTTTACTAATATTTGATTGGATTTGGTTTTTGTATGTGTAGAAAATGAAACACACGGGGTAGTGTAAAACTTGTTGTCCGATAATTTGTAGAAAAGGAGTGTTTTACATATGGCAAAAGTAGAGTCAAAAAAAATGAGAATAAGATTAAAAGCTTATGATCATGAATTACTAGAGCAAGCAGCAGCAAAGATAGTTGCAGTAGCTAAAAAAACTGGTTCAGAAGTATCAGGACCAATTCCATTACCAACTAGGAAAGAGATTGTTACAATATTACGTTCTCCACACAAACACAAAGATTCAAGAGAACAATTTGAAATGAGAACTCATAAAAGAGTAATTGATGTTTTATCACCTAATCAAGCTACAGTTGATGCTTTAATGTCAATTGATATGCCTGCTGGTGTTGATATCGAAGTTAAATTATAATTTAAACTTAAGTTAGAGTATTAGCAGTTATCCTTAAAGAGGCAATGACATACCCTATGCTAGATACTTAAATCGTTTATGAGAGTTTAAATGAATGAATTAAAGGGAGGAAAAACAAATGGTAAATGAAGTTTACGGAAAGAAAATAGGAATGACACAAATTTTTTCTGAAGATGGAACAGCAATTCCAGTTACAGCTGTTGTAGTTGAGCCTTTAACAATTGTTGCTAAGAAGACAGTAGCAAAAGAAGGATACAATGCTATAGTTGTTAGCTTCGGAGAAGTTAAAGAAAAGAATGTAAATAAACCAAGAAAGGGAATATTTGCAAAAGCTGGTGTTGAACCACAAAGATATTTAAAAGAAATAAAAGTTGAAAATGTTGATGAATTTGAAATTGGAAGCAAAATAACAGTTGATAATTTTACTTCTGAAGATAGAATTGATGTTCAAGGAACTTCAAAAGGAAAAGGATTCCAAGGAAATATCAAAAGACATGGACAACATAGAGGACCTATGGCTCATGGTTCTATGTATCATAGAAGACCAGGTTCAATGGGACCAACATCTACACCAGGTAGAGTGTTTAAAGGTAAAAAACTTCCAGGACATATGGGAGGAGAAACTTCTACAATTCTTAACTTAGATGTAGTAAAAATTGATACAGATAAAAATGTGATTTTAATAAAAGGTTCTATTCCAGGAGCTAAAAATTCAATTGTTAAAATCAGAAAGACTGTAAAGTAATCGTGATTAGGAAGGAGGATTAAATAGAATGCTTAAAGTAGACGTTTTAAATATGGAAGGTAATAAAGTAGGCGATATTGAGTTAAACGAAACAGTATTTGGCGTAGAAGTTAATGATGTAGTAGTTCATAGTGCACTTGTTAACTATTTAGCTAACCAAAGACAAGGTACTCAATCTACTAAAACAAGAGCTGAAGTACGTGGTGGTGGAAGAAAACCATGGAAACAAAAAGGTACAGGTAGAGCTAGACAAGGAAGTATAAGAGCTCCACAATGGATTAAAGGTGGTATTGCACTTGGACCAAAGCCAAGATCATATAAATATGCAATTCCTAAGAAAATGAGACAACTTGCATTTAGATCAGTATTAACTTCAAAAGTTCAAGAAGGTAACTTAATTGTTGTTGATAAGTTAGAATTAAATGAAATCAAAACAAAGAATATGGTTAATGTCCTTAACAATTTAAAAGCAAATAAGGCTTTAATAATGTTAAGTGAGAAAAACCTAAATGTACAAGCATCAAGTAGAAATATTGAAAATGTAAAAACTACATTGGTTAATACTATAAATATATTTGATTTATTAAAATATGACAGTTTAGTAGTAACAGAAGATGCTGTTAAGAAATTAGAGGAGGTGTACGCATAATGAGACATGCAGAAGATATAATTATTAGACCTATAATGACAGAAAAATCTTATTCTAATATTCCAAACGGTAAATATACTTTTGAAGTAGCTGTAAATTCTACAAAAGTAGAAATAAAAAATGCTGTTGAAGAGTTATTCGGAGTAAAAGTATTAAAAGTAAATACATTAAGATATGACGGAAAAAATAAAAGAGTTGGAGTACACCAAGGAACAACAAAAGCATGGAAGAAAGCAATTGTTCAAATTGACACAAATCCTGCTGATGTTAAATACTTAACAAAAGGTGGAAAAGAAGTAAAAGTAGCTAAAAAATATAAAACTGAAATTGAAGAAATCAGTTCAGCATTTGGAACTAACTAGGAGGGAATAAAAAATGGGAATAAAATCATTTAGACCTGTTACTCCATCACTTAGAAATACAACAGTTTTATCAAATGATGAAATAACTAAAAAATCACCAGAAAAATCTTTACTTGCTCCTTTAAAGAAAAATGCAGGTAGAAATAATAGTGGTAAAATTACAGTTAGACATCATGGTGGTGGAAACAGAAGAAAATATAGAGTAATTGATTTTAAAAGAAATAAAGTAGATATGGAAGCAACTGTAATTGGAATTGAATATGATCCAAATAGAACTTCAAATATTGCTTTAATTGAATATGAAGATGGCGAAAGAGCATATATAATTGCACCACTTAACTTAAAAGATGGCGATAAAGTAATGTCTTCAGTAAACGCTGATATTAAACCAGGTAACTGCTTACCAATTAGTAGTATTCCTGTAGGTACAGTAATTTACAATATTGAACTACATAAAGGAAAAGGTGCTCAACTTGTAAGAAGCGCTGGTATGTCAGCACAACTTATGGCAAAAGAAGGAAAGTATGCACACGTTAGAATGCCTTCTGGCGAAATGAGACTTATATCAGTTGATTGTAGAGCTTGTATTGGTCAAGTTGGAAACTTAGATCATGAAAATGTAAAAAAAGGTAAAGCTGGAGCAACTAGACATATGGGAATTAGACCTACTGTTAGAGGTAGCGTAATGAATCCTTGTGATCACCCACATGGTGGTGGTGAAGGTAGAGCACCAGTTGGACATTCAGGTCCACGTACTCCTTGGGGTAAACCAGCACTTGGTTACAAGACAAGAAAAACTAAACATAGAACTGATAAGTATATTGTAAAAAGAAGAAATAGTAAATAGTATGGAGGGATAGAATATGTCAAGATCACTAAAAAAAGGACCATATGTAGATGAAAGATTACTTAGAAGAGTTGAAAAATTAAATGCTGAAGATAAGAAAGAAGCATTAAAAACATGGTCTAGAAGTTCTACTATATATCCTCAAATGATTGGTCACACAATAGCAGTTCACGATGGAAGAAAACATGTTCCAGTTTATATAACTGAAGAAATGATAGGACATAAATTGGGAGAGTTTGTACCAACAAGACTTTTCAGAGGACATTCAGGAGATAAAAAGACAAAAATAAAGTAAAATATTAATCAAGAAGGAGGAGCCTTAAAATGGAAGAAAAGATAGCAAGAGCTGAATTACATAATGCAAGAATAAGTAGCAGAAAAGTAAAAATCGTAATAGACTTAATAAGAGGCAAAAATGTAAAAGAAGCATTGTCAATATTAAAATATACTAATAAAGCAGCAGCACCAATAGTTGAAAAATTAGTTAAATCAGCTGCAGCAAATGCCACTAATAATCATGACATGGATGAAACAAAGTTATATATTAGTGAAATATATGCAAATCAAGGACCTACAATGAAAAGAATTATGCCAAGGGCACAAGGTAGAGCAAATAGAATAAGAAAAAGAACATCTCATATTACAGTTGTTCTAAAAGAAGCTTAATTTAAGGGAGGTAAGTTTACTATGGGTCAAAAAGTTAGTCCACACGGACTTAGAGTCGGAATAATAAAAGACTGGTCTTCAACTTGGTATGCAAATAAACAAAATTTTTCAGATTACTTAGTAGAAGATTATAAAATCAGAAAATATTTAAAAGACTTACTTAAACCAGCAGGAATAAATAAGTTAGATATTTCTAGAAAAGGTGATAAAGTTTTTGTAGATATCTATACTGCAAAGCCAGGAATGATAATTGGTAAAGGCGGAGCTGCAATAGAAGAACTAAAAGTAAAACTTTCTAAGATGGTATCTAAAGAAGTATCATTAAATATAGTTGAAGTTAAAGATATTGATTTAGCTGCTCAACTTGTAGCTGAAAACATAGCTTTACAACTTGAAAAGAGAGTATCTTTTAGAAAAGCTATGAAACAAGCTATGCAAAAAACAATGAAAGCAGGAGCTCTAGGTATAAAAACTGCTGTATCTGGTCGTTTAGGTGGAGCAGAAATTGCTAGAACAGAACATTATAGCGAAGGAACAATTCCTCTACAAACTTTAAGAGCTGATATCGATTATGGTTTTGCTGAGGCAAAAACTACATATGGTATTATAGGCGTTAAGGTTTGGATATATAAAGGAGAAGTTCTACCAGCAAAAAAAGATGTAAAAGGAGGTAACTAAAAATGTTGTCACCAAAAAGAACAAAATATAGAAAAGTTCAAAAAGGAACTAATAAAGGTAAAGCATCTAGAGGAACTATGGTAGTAAATGGCGATTATGGTATTCAAGCTTTAGAACCAGCTTGGATAACTGCTAATCAAATCGAATCTGTCAGAGTTACTTTATCAAGATATACAAAAAAAGTTGGTAAGACTTGGATAAAAATATTCCCAGATAAGCCAATAACTAAGAAACCAGCTGAAACTCGTATGGGTTCTGGTAAAGGAAATCCAGAATACTTTGTAGCAGTTGTAAAACCAGGTAGAATATTATTTGAAATTGCTGGTCTTAGTGAAGAAGTATCTAAAGAAGCTTTACAAAAAGCAATTCATAAACTTCCAATAAAATGTAAAATAGTTAGTAAAGCACAACAACAAGCTGAAAATATGGAAGTTTCAAACGAGAGTGAAGAAAAGGGGGAGTAGCAAATGAAATCTAGTAAAATGAATGAATATGTAAATATGTCTGAAGCAGATTTACAAAAAGAATTAAAAGAATTAAAGCAAGAATTATTTAAATTAAGATTTCAACATGCACTTAATGGTCTTGACAACCCTAAAAAAATTAGTTTAGTTAAAAAGAATATAGCAAGA
>HF991993.1:5191-6316 GCA_000433135.1 Clostridium sp. CAG:921 | reverse complement strand
AAGAATATAGCAAGAGTAAACACTCAATTAACTAAAATAGCAAATAATTAGTGGTAAAGGAGGATTATATTAGCTATGGAAAGAAATCTAAGAAAAACAAAAATTGGAAAAGTAGTTAGCAATAAAATGGATAAGACAATTGTTGTTAGAATTGATACTAAGACAAAAGATCCACTTTATGGAAAAATTGTTAACAAAACTTTAAAGATAAAAGCTCATGACGAAGAAAACGTATGCAATATAGGCGATGTTGTAGAAGTAATGGAAACTAGACCACTAAGCAAAGATAAAAGATATAGACTAGTAAGAGTTGTGGAAAAAGTAAAATAATTAAAAATAATTAGATGGTTAAAAAGTTTGAAGGGAGGACTAATCCATGATACAACAACAAACATTATTAAAAGTTGGAGATAATACTGGAGCAAAAGAAATCATGTGTATCCGTGTTCTAGGTGGACATCATAGAAAATGGGGTAACATTGGTGATGTTATAGTTGCTTCTGTAAAAAAAGCAGCTCCAGGTGGAACTGTAAAAAAAGGTGATGTTGTTAAAGCAGTTATAGTTAGATCAAAAAGAGGTCTAAGACGTGATGATGGTTCTTATATAAGATTTGATGAAAATGCAGCAGTTATAATAAAGGACGATAAAACACCAAGGGGAACACGTATTTTTGGACCTGTAGCAAGAGAACTTAGAGATAAGGATTATATGAAAATAGTATCTCTAGCACCAGAAGTTCTTTAATTTTCGGAGGTGAATGAAGTGGTAGCTAAAATAAAATTAAAAAAAGGTGATACTGTTATAGTAAATTCTGGTTCCGAAAAAGGAAAAAAAGGTGAGATTCTTTCAGTAGATAGAAAAAATGGTAAAGTAATTGTTAAAGGTGTTAACGTAAGAACAATGCACGTTAAGGCTAGAAGACAAGGACAAGAATCAGGAATCATAAAAAAAGAAGCAGCTATTGACGTATCAAAAGTTAATTATTATTGCGATAAATGTGATAAGGGTGTAAGATTAGGAATAAAAGTTGCAGAAGATGGAACAAAACAAAGATTCTGTAAAAAATGTGAAGAAGTAAAGTAAAGGAGGGGAAAAACACATGAACCTTAAAGAAAAGTATAAAG
>HF991993.1:194-5170 GCA_000433135.1 Clostridium sp. CAG:921 | reverse complement strand
GAAAAGTATAAAGCAGAAATTGCTCCTGCTTTAATGAAAAAGTTTGGATATAAATCAATAATGCAAGCTCCAAAGCTTGAAAAAATTGTTATAAATATGGGAGTTTCTGATATAAAGGATAATTCAAAAGCATTAGAGAATGCTATGAGAGACTTAGAGCTAATTTCTGGTCAAAAGCCAATTGCTACAAAAGCTAAAAAATCAATTGCAGCTTTTAAAGTAAGAGAAGGTATGGATCTAGGATGTAAAGTAACTTTAAGATCTGATAAAATGTATGATTTTGCTACAAAATTATTTAACGTAGCACTTCCACGTGTTAGAGATTTTAAAGGCTTAAATCCAAAATCTTTTGACGGTAGAGGAAATTATTCTATGGGTGTTAAAGAACAATTAATATTCCCTGAAATAGAGTATGATAAAATAGATAAAGTAAGAGGAATGGATGTTATATTTGTAACTAGTGCAAAGACTAACGAAGAAGCTTATGCATTACTTGAAATGCTTGGCTTACCATTTGCAAAGTAAGGAGGATATAAGCATGGCAAAAAAATCTATGATTGCTAAACAACAAAGAGAGCCAAAATTTAGCACAAGATATTATAATAGATGTAAAATATGTGGAAGACCACATTCATATATGAGAAAATATGGAGTATGTCGTCTATGCTTTAGAAAATTAGCATATCAAGGAGAAATACCAGGAGTTAAAAAAGCAAGCTGGTAAGAAGGAGGTAAAAATCAATGAACGATCCAATTTCAGACATGTTAACAAGAATAAGAAACGCTAACACTCAAAGACATGATACAGTTGACGTTCCTTACTCAAAAGTTAAGAATGCAATTGCTGATATATTGGTTGCAGAAGGTTTTGTAAAATCATCAGATATATTACAAGATGGAGCAAAAAAGACAATCAGAATTACATTAAAATATGATGGAAAGACTAGAGTTTTACAAGGGTTAAAGAGAATCAGTAAACCAGGTCTTAGAATATATGCAAGTGTTGAAGAGTTACCTAGAGTTTTAAATGGTCTAGGAATAGCAATTATTTCTACTTCAAAAGGAATAATGACTGATAAACAAGCAAGAAAAGAAAATGTTGCTGGTGAAGTACTAGCATATGTTTGGTAATATAAATAAAAAGGAGGGTATACCATGTCAAGAATAGGAAAAAGTCCTATCGCAATACCAGAAGGTGTTGATGTAAAAGTAGAAAATCATACAGTTACAGTAAAAGGACCAAAGGGAACTTTGACAAATGAATTTCTTAAGGACGTAGATATTAAAGTTGAAGATGATAAAGTACTAGTAACTTTGGTTAATGAAAAAGCTGGAAATATACATGGTTTAACTAGAACTTTAATTCATAATATGATAACAGGTGTAACTAGTGGATTTGAAAAGGCACTAGAAATAAATGGTATTGGATACAGAGCACAAAAACAAGGAAATAAATTAGTTTTAACTCTTGGTTATTCACATCCTGTTGAAGTTGTTGAACCAGAAGGAATTACTATTGAAGTTCCAGCACAAAACTCTATAATTGTTAAAGGTATTGACAAACAAAAAGTTGGTCAAGTTGCTGCTGACATTAGAGAGTATAGATTACCAGAACCATATAAGGGTAAGGGTATTAAATACGTTGGCGAACATATAAGAAGAAAAGAAGGAAAAGCTGGCGGTAAAAAATAAACCTAAATTAAAAGGAGGGAAAACTTAACATGATTAGCAAAAAGAATAAACATGAAGCTAGAGTTGCAAGACAAAGAAGAGTAAGAGCTACAGTTAAAGGTACAGCTTCAAAGCCAAGACTTTGTGTTTTTAAAAGTCTAAATAATATATATGCACAAGTTATTGATGACGATGCAAGAGTAACTTTAGTATCAGCTTCAACTTTAGATGCAGATGTAAAAACAAAAGCATCTAATATAGAGGCAGCTAAGGAAGTAGGTGCACTTGTTGCAAAACGTGCAATTGAAAAAAATATTGAAACAGTAGTTTTTGATAGAAATGGTTATTTATATCATGGAAAAGTACAAGCATTAGCTGACGCTGCAAGAGAAGCAGGACTTAAATTTTAGTAGAAAGGAGAAAACTTAGATGACTGAAACAAAACAAGAATTAGTAGAAAAAGTTGTTAACGTTAGAAGAGTTACAAAAGTTGTTAAAGGTGGTAGAACTTTTAGATTTAGCGTTTTAGTTGTAGTAGGAGATGGTAACGGAAGAATCGGTGTTGGTACTGGTAAATCTTCAGAAGTTCCAGAAGCTATAAACAAAGCGTCTGAAGAAGCTAAGAAAAACTTACAAGAAGTATCACTTGTAAATGGAACTTTACCACATGAGTTTGTAGCAACTTTTGGTTCATCAAAGGTTATATTAAAACCAGCTGTTGAAGGTACAGGTGTTATTGCTGGTGGTGCAGTAAGACCAGTTCTTGAACTTGCAGGAGTTAAGAATGTTACAGCTAAGACTTTAGGTTCTCGTAATAGCAGAAATGTAGTATATGCTACAATTAAGGCTTTACAATCAATGAGAACTCCAGAAGAAGTAGCTAAACTTAGAGGAAAAACAGTAGAAGAAATATTAAAGTAATATTAAAAAGAGAGGAGGAGCTTTTAGATGAAGATGCACGATTTAGGTCCAGCTTATGGAGCAACTAAAGTTGGTCTTAGAGTTGGTAGAGGAACTGGTAGCGGACTTGGAAAAACTGCTGGTAAAGGACATAAAGGACAAAAAGCAAGATCAGGCGGAAGCATTAGAAGAGGCTTTGAAGGTGGACAAACACCTTTATATAGAAGAATTCCAAAAAGAGGATTTAAGAATCATTTTGCAAAGGAATATGCAGTTGTTAATGTATGTGACTTAGAAAGATTCGAAAATGATACAGTAGTCAATGCTGATCTTTTAATATCAGAAGGACTTATTAAAAAAGAACTAGACGGTGTTAAAGTACTTGGAACTGGTGATTTGACTAAAAAGCTTACAGTTGTTGCTAAGAAGTTTTCTGACTCAGCTAAGTCTAAAATAGAAGCTGTTGGTGGAAAGATTGAGGTGAAGTAATATGCTTCAAACCTTAAAAGATATTTTTTCTGTTAAAGATATAAGAAAGAAAATAATATTTACTATATTTATTATATTACTGTATAGGATTGGTTCATTTGTGACTGTTCCTGGTATTGATAAGATATCATTTATGGAACAAGTAGGAACTAGCAGCAATGGTCTTCTTGCCACAATAAACTTGATTTCAGGTGGTTCATTTGGTAGGTTTTCTATATTTGCTATGACTATCGGACCTTATGTTACTGCTTCGATTGTCCTTAATTTGTTGCAAGTAATAGTACCTTCACTTGATAAATTAAAAAATGAGGGGGAAGAAGGAAGAAAAAAGCTTTCTAAGTATACTAAATATTTAACTATTGCTTTTGCAATAATTGAAGGTTTAGGTTTGTATTTAACTTATAGGGGATTTTTACTTCCTCAACTTACTTATGGTGCAGGTGCAATAGCTGGATGTCTTTTGTTTATGGCATCTTTAATAGCTGGTACTGCATTGCTTACTTGGTTGGGAGATAAGATAACTGAGTATGGAATTGGAAATGGAATATCAATGATTGTTTTTGTTGGTATTATATCTCGTATTCCATCTGGTGCAGCTGCACTTTATACTTACGCTAAAGGTGGATTTGTTCCAATTTTAGTAGTTGTTGCACTGATAATAGCTATGATTGCTGTAATTGCAGGAGTTATTTATGTACAACAAGCTGAACGTAGAATTCCAGTTAATTATGCAAAACGTGTAGTTGGTAGAAAAATGTATGGTGGTCAAAACACTCATATTCCTATAAAAGTTGCTATGGCAGGTGTTATGCCAATAATATTTGCAATGTCGTTTATGATGTTCCCAGGAACAATTATAAGTCTATGCACTAAAGGAAATCCAACTGGTTTTTGGGCTGTTATAACTAATATATTTAGTGTTTCTAGCAGTAGTGCATGGTATTATTTGTTAGCATATTCAGTAATCTATATGCTTCTTATAATTGGTTTTACTTTTGCATATACAATGTTTATAGTAAATCCTGTAGAAATTTCAAATCAATTAAAGAAAAATGGTGGATTTATACCTGGAATAAGAGCTGGTAAAAACACTTCTGAGTACATATCTAAAGTGTTAAAGAATATTACTGCAGTTGGTGCTTTATTCTTAGCGTTAATTGCTATATTACCAGTATTATTACAAGGTGCATTACCAATTTCTATTTCTTTTGGTGGTACATCAGTACTTATCATAGTAAGTGTTGGACTTGAAGTTTTGAAGAATTTAGAAACTCAAATGGTAAGCAGACATTATACAGGTTTCTTGAATTAAAAATGATGTATAATTATAGTAAATAATATAAAAATAGCACTTTAAAGAGTGCTATTTTTATATCAATTCAAGTTTTTAATACATTAGAAAATAATGTTAAACTTATAAAAATTTAAATATAAAAACAAAAAATAAAAAACAAGGCTAGATAAAATGTACCCCATAGGGTGGACACGAAAAAAAAGAGTGTCTATCCCTATAGGGTTATTTTTGCATTTGTGATATAATAAAAGAAAGTTGGTGATAAAATGTCAAAGATATTATTTACAGATAAACAAGTAAAGAAGTTTAGCAAAAATAAATGGATAAAAAACATTTCAAATAAAGCAATAACATATACAGATGAATTTAAAATTAAATTAGTTAAAGAAACAGAAAATTTAAAAAAGTTTCCGCAAGATGTTTTTAAAGAATGTGGAATTAATCCCGAGATAATTGGTATAAGTAGAATTCAAGGCTTAGCATATAGGTGTAGGAAAAAATATAAAAAAACAGGAATAGTTGAAGATACTAGAAAAGGAAATTCTGGTGCAAAATTAAAAAGAACTTTATCAGATAAAGAAAAACTTGAACGAGCAGAAGCAAAAATAAAACTACTTGAAGC
>HF991993.1:0-139 GCA_000433135.1 Clostridium sp. CAG:921 | reverse complement strand
CTGATAGAAATGGGAATTTTAACAGATATCAAATCAATATCAAATTTGAAATAATCAAATATGTTATAGAAAAATATAAAATAAAAGAATTAACAAGATATTTATGCGAATGCATAGGTATTTCTAAATCTGGATATTA
>HF991992.1:7613-15367 GCA_000433135.1 Clostridium sp. CAG:921 | reverse complement strand
AAAAAGTAAAGAAAGAAAAAATAAAAAAAGATGAAGCAAAAATGGAAGAAAAGAAAACCGTTGAAAACGGTTTCTAAATTATGCAAACTAGCCAAAATGATATTTGAATAAAGTTATTATTTGATAAAAAAATAAGTAAATTTAGGCTAAAATATAGTGATTTTAGTTATGATTTAGATAGATTAAAGATAAAAAATCTTTAAAAATTTTTTTGTTTGAAAGGGCTAATATTTTTTTATTTATATAATTTTGTAACATTCTTTTTTGTTATGTTATTTTTCTACTGAAAATTAACAATAAAATAATAATAAATTTACATAAAAATTATACTAAAGCTTGACATTAAATGTGATATTTGTTAAAATAACCTTGATTTATATTTTTATACCATTATTATTTTAGGAGGTAGGGAAAAAATGAATAAGGAGATTTTTAACCTTCAGGTAAAAGGCTCAGGTTTCACCTTAAGAAAGGCTTCTGTTAAGTATGATGTACCGCTTGCGACACTTTGTAAGTTCTTGAAAGCTTTACATGAGATGCACAATACTAGTACAGAAAATTATGATGGCGAAGTACTTTTTTCAAAATCATATTTATGCAGTAAAGATGTTTTTTCTGAGTTTATGGCTTATAGGCTCATAAGACTTAATGAAGGAACTGGATATTATGTGGTGAGTGATTTTGGTGAGAGAATATTGTCAAGATCTTTAGAAAGACAGAAAGAACTGTATGCTGTAGGCTTTTTTAGTTAATGCAATCTTTTATAATTAAAGGAGGAAAAGTTATGAATGAATTAAAACTCAAATTATCTGATCTTAGACTTAGAGGATGCGGTTTTACGTTGTTCAAGGTTCTTGAAAACAACGAGGAAGAGCAAAATGTGATGTGGAGCATTTTGAATGCTTTATACCAAAAATCAGGTATGGTTAATAAGATGGGATATCGCTGGGATATGGCATCTAATGAAGAAAGAAATCAGGTTATGCCAGATTGTATTGACGCTAGAGATATCAGTGAAGATAATATTGCCTATGCTCTAACTCATGGACTACTTTTGCAGGTACCAAGCGGATTGGAAGTTACAGATAAGGCATGGAACATTTTTGCTGATGCTGCTAAAATTCAAAAAGAACTTGACGAGTCTGGGTTCTTTAATAGAGGCACTTGTCCTTTTACACATTAATTTTTAATATGGTCATTTAAAAAAAAGCTGATGTAGAGATTTTTACATCAGCTTTTTTTTAAAACTAAAATTTTGTTTTATCCTTGTAAAAAACTATATGTTGTGGTAAAATAGACATGTATTGTTTAAGTAAGGATGAGATAAATGGAAAAAGAAATTAATAATGAAAAATTGAATGATGAATATGAAAAAAAATGTTTTGAGCTTGCGCATTATATATTTCCAGATGTTGATGAAACAGTCATGGATTTAGAGGTAAAATATCCCGTAAGAAGATTAAAAGAAGGGGCTATTGTAACAAGAATTGCACCTTCACCTACAGGTTTTATGCATACAGGTAGTCTATTTCAAGCTATGGTTCATAGAAAACTATCAATGCAAACAGGTGGAGTGTATTTCTTAAGAATCGAAGATACAGATCAAAAAAGAGAAATAGAAGGTGCAATCAAAAAATTTACAGAAGAGCTTAACTATTTTGGACTTTCTCCAGATGAGGGAGTTATATCTGATACTAAGGAAATTGGTGATTATGGTCCTTATGTACAAAGTAAAAGAGCAAATATATATAGAATCTGTGCTAAGCATTTAGTAGAAAAAGGATTAGCATATCCATGTTTTTGTACTCCAGACATGCTTGCTGCTACTCATGAAGCACAAGAAAGAAATAAGATTATTCCAGGATATTATGGAGTATATGCAAAATGTAGAAATATTTCAATAGATGAATCTATAAGAAGAGTAAAAGCAGGAGAAAAATTTATTTTAAGATTTAGATCAAATGGTTCACATTTTAATAAAATCTCTTTTGTTGATGGTGCAAGAGGAAAGATTGAAATTGCTGAAAATGAGCAAGATGTTGTAATACTAAAAGGTGATGGACTTCCAACTTACCATTTTGCACATGTATGTGATGATCACTTTATGAGAACTACACATGTTGTAAGAGGAGAAGAGTGGATTCCATCAACTCCAATTCATATACAATTGTTTAATGCAATGGGATTTGACATACCAACTTATGTTCATACACCACTTATACTTGTAAAAGATGGTAGTAGTAAAAGAAAACTAAGCAAGAGAAAAGACAAAGAAGCAGCAGTTTCATATTTTATAGAAGCAGGATATCCAAAAGCTGGTGTACTTGAATATTTAATGACAATATTAAACTCAGATTATGAAATGTGGAAAAATAAAAACAAGGATAAGACTTTTATAGATTTTGAATTTAAGCTTAATAAAATGAGCTCAGCAGGTTCATTATTTGATATGCCAAAATTAAATGATTTATGTAAGGAAGAAATTGCTAAGTTAGATAGTAAGCAAGTATTAGACGAGGTATTAAACTGGTCTAAAAAATATAGTAAAAATACATATGATGTAATATCAAAAGATCTAGAATATTCTCAAAAAGTTTTTGCTATAGAACGTGATGGTGCAAAAAAGATTCGTAAGGACCTAGTAAAATGGGAAGATGTGATTCCAACATTTTTCTACTTCTTTAATGATATTTATGAAAAAGAAATTGAAGAAAATGGATATATGTTTGAATATATGGAAAACGAAAATGCTAAAGTTAGTAAGGAATTAACAAATAAGGTATTAGATGAATATTCAAAATTGTATGATGGAGCTTTAGAAAAAGATGCTTGGTTTGAACAAGTAAAAGAAATTGCTAATAATCTAGGATTTTGTACTGATATGAAAGAATACAAGAAAAATCCAGAAAACTATATTGGTAGTACAGCAGATTTTACTGGAATTTTACGTATTGCTTTAACTAATAGAAAAAATTCACCTGATATTTATCAAATAATGCAATTATTAGGAAAAGATGAAGTTTCTAGAAGATTACAAAAAGCTATCTGTAAGTAGTATTAAAAAATAGTATAAAATTATATAGTTTAGAAAGTGAGATGATATTACTTATTATTCATCTCATTTTCTTTTTATAAAAAACAATGCTGAAGTGTAAAACTTAATTTTAACCTCAACATTTATGTATAACTTAGAAAAATAAATAAATATTTTTAGTATACTTTTTATTCTATTAATTCTTTGTGTAAAGCTTTCATAAAGCTTATAGATTTATCTTTATCAACTATTATGTTTATTGCCATTTCACTAAAAGATATCATGTATATTTGTGTATTTTCTTTACTTGCAACATTGAATATTTTTATAACTACTTCTTTATTTGACATAACCATGTCACCAACAATACAGATTTTTGAAATATCATCTTTTTTAGTTATGAATTTAACAGAAAAATCCTCAAAATCATTAGGTTTATTGCTTTGAACTAAAATATCGTCTTTTAACATCTCTTTTACAGTACTACCCTCAGTGTCTTTTTGTGAATTTTTTACCGTTATAGGGACATTATTTTTTTTCCCTATATTTACGCTTCTATTGTGTAAAACTTTTGCTCCAGCTGTAGCAGCTTCTAGCATTTCATCATATGAAATATTTTTTAAAAGTTTAGCTTTTGTAATAATCCTAGGATCTGCAGAATAAATACCATCTATGTCGCTATATATTTCACATTTTTTAGCCTTTAGAGCACATGCTATTGCAACGGCACTAAGATCACTTCCGCCTCTACCAAGAGTAGTTATGTTTCCAAGTTTATCCGAAGCTTGAAATCCTGCGACTACAACTATTACATCGTTATTTAAATATTTCATGATATTTTCTTTATATATGTCTTTTATATTTGCACTTCCATATGTAGAATCACTTAAAATTCCAGCTTGTTGACCAGTTAGTGCTACTGATTCAAATCCTTTTTCATTTAGCATCATGCTAAGTATGGAAGCTGATTGTATTTCACCAGTTGAAAGTAAGAGATCAAGTTCTCTTTTGGATTGTATTGTTGTGTAGTCACCTGCTTTTTTTAGTAGTTCATCAGTAGTTTTTCCTTGTGCAGATACAACGACTACAAGTTTGCTATTTTTTAATTTGTAGGAAATTATATTTTCACAAATTTTTTCCATTTTTTCTTTACTTTCTACAGATGTGCCACCATATTTTTGTACAATTATGTTCATTTTGCTCACCACCTTATGATATATTATGAAAATTGTACAATTTGGTGAAATTTATGAAATATAATTTTTCATAAAATAGTAATAAAAAGAATGCAAAAAATGATGTACCACTGCTTTTTATGTATGCATAATCTGCTATAAATTTAATAGTGAAAAAAAGGGAGGAGATTTTTAAGAAATAAATTTTATAAAAGGTATAGAAAATAAAAAGAGAAGTAGAACTGAATCTGCTTCTCTTAGGCATCGCTTAAAGGCTTTTTCTGAAATCCTTACATATTATAATGTATTTTTATTATATAAAATTTTTTAAATCGTTATTTCTATCATTTACGTATTAAACTTAAAATATAAAGTTATTACTTAAGACATTATCATAAATTAATCATAAAACTGAAATATTCATGTAAAATTTAATTTGACAATTTACATAATTAATGATATAATTCTTACGATGTAAAGTTTCAATATATTTTTTTAATTAAAGAAAAGGAGGACCTATCATGAAAAAAATTAGGCTACTTGTTGCAGTTGTTGGTGTGTTACTTTCTCTTCTTGTTGCAACTTCATTTGTCGTAACTAAGGTAAGGAAGAACAAAGTAATTGTAGAAAATTCAACATCTACAATTACAATTGATGAAGAAACGTTGCTAAAGTCACAGCTTGTTGATATTTCAAAGGCTTATGGTACAGATATAGTACTTTCTGTATTTCAAAGTGAAATGCCACAAGATGTACAATATTTTTCAAATGTAACATCAACTTTCCATTTATCTGGTAAGTATATTGTGGCTGTTTATACAAAGTCACAGAATACTCTTTCATATGTTAACACCTCAAGTATTATTTCTGGTCAAGGTGTTATAACTATGTCAGGTATAACACAGGAAAGTATATCAAATAATATTTCAAATATTATTGCTACAGGTGCGGTAGCTTCTGGATCTAATCCTTTGGAATTTATGGATTTTGAAGGAAAATTTATGACAATACTTACAAAGTATGTTTTACCTATTTATTTATTTATAGTGAGTATTGGAGTAATAGTAGAATTAAAAAAGAAAGTATAATTGACTAAAAAAGGAAAATAAAAAAGATGGCAAATATTGTTATAGGTGTATTAGGAATTTTGATCATGTATTTTGGAGCTAATAGAGAAAAATACACGATTAAGCAAAAAACTATATATATTACGGTTATCATGATATTGTCTTTGATAGCTATAGTGCTAATTTTTCTTACAGCAAAAGATTTTTTGCTAACGAAGATGCTTATCGTTAATCTATTGACAAAAATTGTAATAGATGAAGAAGGCACTTTAATGGATGCACTTGTTAGAAAGTTTAAACTGATTTTAATAGTATATATAGTATCATTAATTGAACTTGGTATGTTAATGATAAATTATTATGCTATTTAAAATTAAAAATAACACTCACATTTTGTGGGTGTTATTTTTAATTTAAACTGTTAAAAAAATGAAAAAATAAGAAAATAAAAAAATGACACTTGGCTTAACAAAGAAAGAGTTTTTAGTATTGCACTTACGAAAATATGATAATTTATCAAAAAATAATGTAAAAAGTGTGATATACTAATGCTGAATGTGATAATATGAGATTAAAAAGAAAAATTGATATATTTATGTTTTGCAGATTATTTATGCAAGTATGATAAAGAATTATTTGATGATACCATATTTGCATATAAATATGGTCAAGTAGTAGATAGTGTATATGAAAAATATAAAGGTTATGGATATAAGAAAATTAAACAAGATGAAATTGATATGGATATAGATAGTACAAAAATTTTTGAAATGCCATCAAGAAGTAAAATTCTTTTTGCAAAAGATAGTATTGAAAAGATAAAAGTGTTGATGAAACTATTTAAAGCCTAGCAACGTTTGCTTTTTTCTATAGAAATGGAAAAATCAAATAAATTTAACATTTATAAATATTTAAATTATTTATTAGAAACACTGCTACAATTTAAAAATAGATGAAAAAGACATAGAAAATATTGTACAGTAACATTATATTTAGCAATATTATAAGTAAACTTTGCAAAAATACTAAATTATATACGAATGTAAAAATTAGTATCCATACAAATTCTCATGGAAAGTATTATTGAAATCTGCTTTTTGCGCCATTTTTTGGCTAAAAATCAAGAAATAAGGGCAATAATAGATAACTGGTCTAAAATTTGCCCTTATTTTTTGCTTAAATTTCAATGATTTTTTAAAACTGTCCACTTGTAAGCACTAAATTTCGTAAGATTTACCAGCTTCAACTTCTTTTAAAGAGATACCAGATTTTAGACAAATTACGGAACGAAAACCAGTAATGTTATCGAAATAGTTATTAAGGCTTACATGGCCGTTATGCATTACTCGCATTATAATATCAGCATCATCATAATCAGGTTTATGCGCAGACGGGCTACTAATCCAATATCCACGCGCTTTATTACTGTAATTACTAATGCTATATAGGTCATTTCCTTGTGTTAAGTATTTTGAAGAAGAATCTAAATAGTTATTCCACGTTGTACCACCATCAGCACTTAATTTATATCCTCTCTTATTTTCTGCTTTTGTTTGGTACATATTACTTTGCCCTGTATACTGGTTATATGAGTTAAGTACCATATCAAGTGACGGACCTCCTACTACATATTCTGTACCATTTCCTTTAAATTTATCTGTCCATATATTTTTATCTAGCATATATGCTACTGCTCTCATATTTTTATTTGTACTTGTATATCCTTTATCAAAATATTCTTTGTTAAACCATTTCATGTCTTCTGCTATACTTGTACTTCCATTGTAATCATTTATTACATTATTAAAAGGTGCAGCCTTAGGATAAGAACTATTAGTATTAGCTGGCTTATGTCCTTTAGCAGTTGTAGGTAGATCTGCTACATTTACATAATCTGAGGCTATTAAGTAAATATTACTATTTGTAGCATAAAATATTCTCCATTTATAATTTTCAGTTAAAGTATTAGTTGTAGTATAATTTACATATGCACCATAATAATTTGGTGCATTTTTTGATATAGTTGCTGCATTTATTGTAGGCTTTGGAACTTCATTAGCACCATATATTCTACTACCAGTTTGAAGTATAAGTTTACCATTTTCATCAACATACCAATCCGTACTTGTTCCATATATAGGTAGTTTATATCCAGTATAAAAGGTAGTATCAGTGTCTGTACCTTTATCAAATATAACATTACCACTTTTTTCATTTGCTGTTTCAAATGATATATTTCCAACTATTTCTTTTTGACCATCTGTGCCACTGGCTATTTTACCAGAATTTGGCTTTGCACTAAATTTGTATTTTACTGCTACTTTTTGCATAGCATTGTCAAGTGCTATTTGCATAGTGCCAAGGTCTTGTTCTATTTTAGCATCACTTGCGTTACTAATCGTATTATTGTTGTTAAGATTTAAAAAAACGGCAGAAGCTAGTATAACAATTACAATTATAGTAATTACTAGTGCTATT
>HF991992.1:5955-7569 GCA_000433135.1 Clostridium sp. CAG:921 | reverse complement strand
CTTTGGTAACATTTTCTTTAGAGTTCATATTTTTCCCTCCTATATATAATTTAAATAAATGTTAAATTATATTAAAATCAGTATATAATAAATATAAAAAAATGTCAACATAAATTTTATTTAAGATTTTGTAGCAATACTAAGTATTATAGTCTTTTAAGTATAATTTATTGCATTAGTTGAAAAAAAATCAAAATATGGTATAATATACTTGTAAAATTAGAAGGAGGAAAGCATGTTTTTTTCTAAATTAAAAGAGAACTTAAAAAAGACAAAAGAAGCAATTGATATAGGTATTAGTAATGTATTTGCTAATACTAAAGATATAAATGAAGTGATAGATGAACTTGAAGAAACTCTTATTTTGTCAGACGTTGGAGCAAGTACAAGCTCTAAAATTTGTGATAATTTAAAAGAGGCTTTAAAAAAGCAAAAAGATAAATCACCAGAAGCAATAAAAACGTTATTAAAAGATGAAATGGAAAAAATATTAACTGTAGATATAGACAAAAGTGACGAAGTTGTTAATTTTGATGAAGTTAGCAAAAAGAAGGTTTTACTTATTGTTGGAGTAAATGGTGTTGGAAAGACTACTTCTATTGGTAAAATAGCAAATTTGTATAAAAAAGAAGGTAAGAAAGTCTTACTTGCTGCTGCAGATACTTTTAGAGCAGGAGCTACTGAGCAACTTGAAATATGGGCAGATCGTGTTGGTTGTGATATTTGTGTTGGAAAGGATATGCAAGATCCAGCATCAGTTATATATGATGCAACTAAAAAGTTTGAAAGTGGAGATTATGATATATTGATTTGTGATACTGCAGGACGCTTGCATAATAAGAAAAACTTAATGGATGAACTTGACAAAATGAATAGAATAATAACTAAAAATTTGCCTCAAATGCCAAAAGAAGTACTTATGGTACTTGATAGTACAACAGGTCAAAATGGCGCAATACAAGCAAAAAATTTCTATGAAAGAACAAGCGTAAATGGTATAATATTAACTAAACTTGATTCTACTGCAAAAGGAGGAGTTGTGTTTAGTATAGTATCAGAGTTAAATATTCCAATAAAATATATTGGTATTGGCGAACAAATTGATGACATTGAACTATTTGATGCTAAATCTTTTGTTGATGCAATTTTGTAAATGGGTTTTGCTTTATATATACATTGCATATATATTTATTATGTACTGTGTTTGAGTACGTTAGGAGGATATTATGCCAAATTATAATTTTTTAAATGATATAATTAAGGATGAAAAAAGAATTAAATTTAATGAACCAATGAAAAATCACACTACTGCTAAAGTAGGTGGACCATGTGATGTTATGGTATTTCCTGAAAATGAAAGTGAAATAGTTGAAATTATAAAAAAAGCTAAAGAAGAAGGCGTGAACTATTATGTAATTGGTTGTGGAAGTAATTTGCTTGTGGCAGACAGTGGTGTTCATGCTCTTATTATAAAAATAACAAATAAATTTTCAGATGTTAATATATCAGGTGAGTATTTAAAAGCTTATGCTGGTGCAAGTATGCCACTTGTTGCAATAAAAGCAAGAAATGCTTCACTTTCAGGCTTTGAATTTGCATGTGGAATACCAGGTT
>HF991992.1:0-5939 GCA_000433135.1 Clostridium sp. CAG:921 | reverse complement strand
TGCATGTGGAATACCAGGTTCAATTGGTGGTGGCATAAGGATGAATGCTGGGGCATATGGTTCTGAAATTGCAAATATTGTCGAGAAAATAACTTTTATTGACGAAAATGATGAGATAGTAGAAATAAGTAAAGAAGAGGCAAAATTTGGATATAGAAATAGTATTTTTACAGGTAGACCAGAGTGCGTTATACTTTCTGCTACTTTTAGATTAAAAAAAGCTAATGAAAATGATATAGCTGAAAAAATGAAAGAAAACACACTAGCAAGAACTTCAAAACAGCCACTTGAGTATCCAAACTTTGGTAGTGTTTTTAAAAGACCAGAAGGATATTTTGTTGGAAAGCTTGTTCAAGATGCAGGATTAAAAGGATACCAAATTGGCGGAGCACAAGTATCAACTAAACATACAGGCTTTATTGTAAATGTTGGTGATGCTACATGTGACGATATATTAAATCTTATAAAATATATACAAGAGGTTGTGTATAAAAAATTTAATGTACATTTAGAACCAGAAGTGGTTCTTATTGGAGGGAATTTAAAATAATGAAAACAATCTTAGAATGGCTTAAGCCAGGAGCAAGGGTAAAAAGATATTTACTTATGCAAATAGTGTCTATTGCAGTTTTGATATTTTGCATAGTTACATTACAAAGAGTATACGATTTAAATGAAAAAATGTTAATTGCATATATATTCCTTATAACTTTATCTATATTTGGAATTGTTTTTTCATTTGTGCTTGCACAAAAAAATATACTTTTTGTATCGCTTAAAAATATAGCAAAAAAGAATAAAAATATTAAAGTAAGGAAGTTGCTTTATGGTGATCAAAGAATAAGAAAGGGACCAAAGGTTGTTGTAATTGGTGGCGGAAGTGGTCTTCCTAATTTACTTAAGGGCTTAAAAGAGTATACCGCAAATATTACAGCTGTCGTTAATGTATCAGAAGATGATACTACTATTTCTTCAACAATCTTAGATGCAGATTACCTTACACCTGGTGATATACGTAAATGTATTTCTGCACTTTCAATAGATGAAAATGAAATGTCAAAACTTCTTACATACAAAAACGAATATGATACGAATGCACAAACTGTTGGTAATAATATAGTTTCTGCGCTTATTTCAATTGGTGGAAGTTTTGCAAAAGGAATTGAGAAAATACCTGAAATTTTTAGAATGCAAGGTAATATTTATCCAGTAACTACAGAAAATTTAGTACTTTGTGCTAGTTTTCCAAATGGAGAAGTAGTTGTAGGAAAAGAGAATATAATAGAAAGAGTAAAAGAAATAAAATGCCCTATAAAGCAAATATTTTTAAAAGATGGAGATGTAAAGCCACATCCAGAAGTAATTGAAGCAATAAAAACTGCTAATGTTATAGTGTTAGGACCTGGACCTTTTTATACTTCTGTTGCATCAAATTTATTAATTGATGAAGTATCAAAGGCAATTGTAAAATCAAGAGCCAAAAAAATATTTGTATCTAATATAATGAATCAACCAGGACAAACAGACGGATATACTTTAGCAAGATATGTAAATGAGATAGAAAGGTATCTTGGAAAGCATGTACTTGATTATGCTATTGTAAATAATGGTGAAATTACTCAAGAAATGATAAAAGACTTTAATCAAGAAAATTCAACACCAGTAAGGATTGATTTAGAAAATATTACAAACCGTGCAATTTGTGTGGTAAAAGAAGATTTAGTCATTACTTCAAAAGATGCAATTTATCATAGTAGTGATAAGCTTGCTGAAATAATAATGAAGATAACTAAATCTAAGCGAACTGGCGATTTAAATATTGTAAAAGTTAAGAAGAAACATCTAAAAAATGAAAAAAAGTTAAAGCAACAATCTGAAAAGAAAGTTCACAAAAAGCCAGATACAAAAGTAGTTAAAAAAAGTAGATTCGATAAAAGAAGTAAAGAAAAAGAGCAAAGAGTTAAGGCAAAAACTCAAGCAACTATTGATAAGTTAAAAAATGCTGTAAGAAAGGATAGATAAACTGTGTATAAATACAAAAGAGGAATAAACAATTTAGAACAAGCAAAGATAATTGAGTATGCTATGTCAAATAATAAAAATATATGCTTTTTAACATCTGGTATACTTGATGCTAAAAAACCATATAGTGGTTTATATATAAAAAATGGAAAAATTATGGTTGAAAGCATAGCAGAAGAATTAAAAGTTGATGGAAAAGTATATAAAATTGCTCAAATATCAACTAAGTCAAATAATTATTCAGCAGCAGAGTATATTTCTTCTATCGATCTTAATGATGGTAGCATTTGTTATAATTTAGATGGAATAATTTTAGAGAAAAAAATTGTACTAAACCCAGATAAAAATATGTTATGCATTGAATATATGGTTAAAAATGAAACAAGAAATGATATAAAGATGAAAATAACACCATTTTTAACATATAGGGAGCTTTACATGATGAAAAATGCTTCAATGTTAAAGTTTAATCAACGCCATGTAAATGATGGAGTTATAGTAAATTTAAGTATAATAAACGATGAGAATTTAGTTATAAAAATAGATAGTGGTGAGTACATCGAAGAACCAACTATAGTGCATGATGTAAGACATGAAATGCTAAATGAAAAACTTGAAAAAAAAGAATATTTTGAGGATTTATTACTACCAGGTTATTTTGATGTTGATGTATTTGCTGGAAATACTAAGAAATTTCATTTATATTTTAATGATGAAGATTTTAGAGTGGATACAATTAATTTTGATGAAGTGCTTTCAAATTATTTTTATAGAAAAAGTAAGGCAGTTTCAAATATTGCTGATGAATTTGTTGAACTTAAAGATTTGGCGATGCTTGTTGATAATTTTTCATTTGAAGACAGTATAATAACTACGCTTCCATATCCAAGTATATTTGACTATAGTATGACACATTGCTATGAAGAAAGTATAAAAAAGTTTGAAAATGACTTGAAAATTTTAATTGATGTTGTAAAATCTATAGAGGGACAATATATTGTATTTGATAAGTTAAAAGAAGCAAATAAGTTATTTATAAAATTGAGAAAATATATAAGAGAAATAGATAGCTTAAAACTTGAGGATATAGATATGATAAAACAGGTTGCAAGGCTAAAGCTTTGGTATATTGAGCAGGTAAATAGATTTGTACAAAAGTATCCTTCATATATGGACTTTCATATTGATTTTATAAAAGAAATACTTGATTTATTATTTGAAAATGAAAAATTACAAAAAATTGTGCTTTCAAATATAGAGTTAGTGGCACTTAGCTTTAATGCAATTAAAGTTTATGAAAACTTACTTTCAAGATTAAAAAGAAAAGATACAAAATTATCTGATGTTTCTTTTTGCATACAAAATCTTATATCTGAAAAATACTGGTCTGAGGAAGATAGATGTATGAAGGAAAATATAGATGACGAGAAGGCAGTACCAAATGTATCAATGATTTATACACTTAGCTTATCGTATCCTTGTATATATGGTGATATGAATATAAAATTGCTAGATACAATATTTAGACAACTATATACTCCTTATGGACTTAGAAAGGTTCCAAAAGGTGTTGAGGGAAGTGAGATAATATATCCAGAGTACATGGCTCACTTTGTAAAGGCAAATTTAAGGCAAAATGGTATAACAATGGCATCTCAAAAAATAGTGTTTAATTTAGTAAAAGAATTAATACAAGATATAGGAAAGTACGTAAATGGAGGTATAAAAAAAGCATATAGTGATAAAGGCCTCATAATAGATTCAAGGTATGGGGTTGATTTATACACAAATGCTGAGATTATACGTCTTTATGATATGCTTACGTAAAGAGGTGGATTATGGTAGTACTTGGAATAGATCCACGGCTTTGGAAGAGTAGGATATGGAATAATAAAGTATGAGAAAAATAGGTATTCTGTATTAGAGTATGGTTGTATTACAACTGAGACTAACAGTTATTTTCCATATAGATTAAAAAAAATTGAAAATGATTTAAAAGAAGTAATATCTAGATATAATATAGATGCTGCTTCTATTGAGGATTTATATTTTAATACAAACTCAAAAACTGCTATAAAAGTTGCAGAAGCAAGAGGAGTTATACTAAATACTTTAGTTGGAGCCAATATTCAGATAAATGAATATACTCCACTACAAGCAAAAATGGCAATAGTTGGCTATGGAAGAGCAGATAAGACACAAGTAAAAGATATGGTTAAAAGATTTTTAAATCTTGAAAATATGCCAAAGCTTGATGATACAACAGATGCACTTGCAATAGCTATATGTCATACTCATAATTATAGATTTAATGAGCATATAAAAAAATAATTAAGAATAATTAAAAATAATTAAAAATACAGGAGTATTAGATTTACAAATATTCCTGTATGTTTTTTTTATTTTAGTGTCGTTTAATCAAATAAAGTGTGTAATTATCATATAAGTTTTGATGTATCATATACTGTAATATAAATGGTGAGAGCATTGAAAGTAAAAAGTATATGTATAGGTGTATTTAAAAAGGCAAAATTAAAGTATATTATAGTATGTAGCATATTAATAGCAATAATTTTAATGATTATATCTTGGTTTTTTGTATTTAATAATAGATATTATAAAAAAAAATATGAAAAGTTTGATATATTTAATGCAAATTCATATTTTGCCAAATATAATATGAGAGTATTTAGTAATAAAAATCAAAATGAGTATAAAATAAATGAATGGTATAGCCAAGATGGCAAAGACTATAAATTTAAATTTGAAACTATAAATGAAGAAGGATTAAATTATATCTATGAAGGTGATAGTAAAAGTATTAATATCTATTCTACAGATCAGTTAAATAAAATTTCATTAAATGATACTATTATTCAAAAAGAAAATTTAATAAGTATTTCTACATTTGCAGATATCTTAAAAAAAGTAAAACAAAAACTAGAAAATAATGATTATGAAACAAAGAAATGTTGTAAGCTTGAGGAAAATGAAGAGGATGGAAAAGTAAGTTATAAAATTATATTTAATAATAGTAGTAGTGAGAAATGTAGTATATGTAAATTTGTAAAAGATGGTATAAATATATCTAGTTTAGAACTAATAATTAATAGCAGTACATTTTTTCCAATAGAATATATAATTTATGGAAAAAATGGTGACGCTTTATATGATATTTTATATGAAAAATTTGAGGTAAATGTAGATTTTAAATAAAAACTATTTGATTTTTAAATCAAATAGTGTATAATATAGGAAGAGTAGGGGATATTTTTGAATATAAAAAGAGGGGAGCTTTTTTTAGCTGATCTTAGCCCCGTCATTGGAAGTGAACAAGACGGGGTAAGACCGGTTTTAATAATTCAAAATAATGTTGGAAATAGGTATGCACCAACAGTTATAGCTATTCCAATTACGACAAAAGTAAAACACAACATACCTACACATATACCAATAAGAAAAAACAAAACTGGACTTCAAAAAGACTCCATTATCTTAGTTGAACAAATAAGAACTATTGACAAAACAAGACTTATAGAAAAAATTGGAGCAGTTGATAGTTATACGTTAGATGAGGTAAGAAAAGCATTAAAGATTAGCCTTAATATAAGGGGTGAAGTTTGGGATGTCTTTGATAATAATTGGTAAAGTTTCATGTTTGAGGTGAAAAAATGGACAAATATAATGATGAGAAAAATAAGAAACTTGTAACTAAGCAAAAAGCTGATAGAATTAGAAGTGAAGATGAAAAATTAAAGAACATAAAAAAAACAAATAATGCTAAGTATGAAAGAGAATTTGAACAAGGAAAAAATGTAAATACTATAAAAGGAAAGAAAAAGAAAAAAGGAAGAAAAGGCTGGAAGATATTTAAGATAGTGTTGTTTTTAATTATAGCCCTTATGATAATAGGTGCA
>HF991991.1:26459-26565 GCA_000433135.1 Clostridium sp. CAG:921 | reverse complement strand
GGTATTCAGTAGGTATTATTACTTGTAGATTGGTGTGCAAGATAGTTTTAATTTGTCTTAATTTAACTGTATATTTAAAGTTTTTTAAGATGTCAGTTAAATCTTT
>HF991991.1:12091-26303 GCA_000433135.1 Clostridium sp. CAG:921 | reverse complement strand
CAAATGGAGCGGAATGTGGGAATCGAACCCACGGCAAAAGATCGGAAGCCTTTTATTTTACCACTAAACTAATTCCGCATAAAGTAATTATAATATAAAATAATAGATATTTCAATGAATCTGTTAAATATTTCAAAAAAAATATAAAATTATGTATACTTTTTTCAAAGATAGTTGATTTTAGATCTTATTTGTTGTAAAATGATATTGGTGAATTTTATGGGAAAGAAAGCAGTAAATAAAGAGAAAATTAATGAAGAATTGAAAGAGAAATCAAAAGAAGCAAAAAAAGAAATGAAAAAGACGTTGGATGAATATAAAGAATTTGCAATGAAAGGAAACGTAATAGATTTAGCAATTGGTGTAGTAATAGGTAGTGCTTTTACTGATATTGTAAATTCTATCGTAAATACAACTATAACACCACTTATAAGTTTACTTACTAATAAAGTTGACCTTTCCACACTTTTTTTGTCGCTGTCTGGTGTTCACTATGATACATTAGATCAAGCTAAAGCAGCTGGAGCGATAACTTGGAATTATGGTGCGTTATTAAATTCGTTTTTGAATTTTCTAATAGTTTCTTTTACGTTGTTTCTTATACTAAAATATTTAAAGAAAGTTACATCAAAAGTAAGTAAAGAAAATGAAAAAGAAAAAGAAAAAACTACAAAAAAGTGTCCTTATTGCTTAAGTGAGGTACCAATAAAGGCTACAAAGTGTGCTCATTGTACAAGTGATATAGCTTCTGATATTAAAAAAGTAAATAAAAAATAGTATAGTTATAAAATATTATAAATGTAAATATACTTATTATATTATATATGAGTTTGTAGCTTCAAATTAAAAGGAGAAAATAAATTGGAAGAAATAGTAATTAACACACAATATTTTAATCTAAAATATACACTTGAATGTGGGCAATGCTTTAGATGGAAGAAAATATATGAAGATGATAAATCTATATCTTATATTGGAGTTATAAAAGATAGAGTATTAAAAGTTACTCAAGTAAGTAATGTGATTCATGTAAAAAGTAATAATTTTGAAAATCTTAAAGATGTTGTAGTTAATTACTTTGACCTTGATACAGATTATGGTAAAATTGAAAGTGATATTTCAAAAATCGATGAAAATGTAAAATTAGCTGTAAAAAATACTAGCGGAATTAGAAATTTAAGGCAGGATTTTTTTGAAATGATAATATCATACATAATATCAGCTAATAACAATATTCCAAGGATTTCTAAATCTATAGATGAGATTTCAAAAAGATATGGAACAGAAATTAACTTTGAAGGTGAAGCTTATTATTTATTTCCAACTGTTAATCAGCTATCTAATGTGACAAAAGATGAATTTAGAAAATGTGGAGTTGGATTTAGAGATAAGTACTTGTTTGATACTGTAAGTGATATAAAAAATGGAAAATTTGATATTTGTAATTTTAAAGAAATAAGTACTGAAAAATTAAGGAAAAAATTGATGGAATTAAGTGGTGTTGGACCAAAGGTTGCAGATTGTATTTTGCTTTTTGCATGTGAAAGAAAAGAATCTTTTCCTATAGATGTATGGGTTGAAAGAGTTATGTCTTTACTATATTTTAAAGATTTAAACGGAAATGTTAGCAAAAAGACTATATTAAAATATGCAAATGATAATTTTGGAAGCTATGCTGGAATTGTTCAACAACACTTGTTTTACAATATTAGGGAAGGTATAATCAAGGTGTAAGTAAGCTATATCTTGATTTTGGGGTAAAGATTTATGGAGTCAAAAAGAATTAATGAAATTGTGGTTGTTATAGTTAGCTTTTTATTAATACTTATACTGATTTTGGGATTTAGAACAATACTTCTAAAAAAAGATAGTAAGGAGATTAATATTTCAAATATTGCAATTAATATTTCAAATGAAAGTGAGTTTGAAAAAATTAACACAACTTCTATAGATATTGCTAGTGCAAAAAAAATGTTTGACCTAAAAGACGAGGAATTTGCTGGTATAGTTGGAAGAAAATCAATGATTAATTCGTATGCTTGTATGTTTATTATTATTAAGTCAACTTCACAGCATGTGGATGATGTTGAGAAAAAAGTAATAGAATATGGTAAAAAATATGAAGAAGAATGGAGCACTAGTGAAAATAAAGAACAATACGAAATTGTAAAAAAAAGAGTGATTGGAAGAAAAGATAATATTATATATATGATAGTTTCTGCTGACGCAGAAAAATTAGTAGAACATATAAAATAGCTATAAAAAAATATATAATAGTTACAATTTACAGCATATAACAAAAAATGTTACCGTTTTGGTAATTTATGTACTTGACAATTTTTTGTTTTTATGTTAAAATGAACTAGCATATGTATTTGAAAAACGTGGAGGTGTTTTTGTAATGAGAGAAAATGTTACATTAGCTTGTACTGTATGTAAGCAAAGAAATTATGAAACAAGCAAGAACAAAAGAAATAATCCAGATAGATTAGAAATGCGTAAATTCTGTAAATTTTGTGGAAAGCATACTGATCACAAAGAAACAAAATAGTATAGGAGTGACAGAATATGGCAAATGGATTTTTTAAGGGAGTTAAGGGTGAACTAAAAAAAGTAGTTTGGCCTACTAAAAAGCAATTAATCAAGAATACTTTTTTAGTAGTTGGTTTGATAGTAGCTTTTTCAGTAATTGTACTTGGTTTTGACGTAGTACTTGAATTTTGTGACGAAAAATTATGGAATTTCATCAGTACAAAAATCGGGTAATAATTATTATTTTGTAAGTTAGGAGCTGGTAATTGTGAATAATGAAGAAGAAAATAATGCTGAGTTATCACATTGGTATGTAGTTTACACTTATTCTGGATATGAAAATAAAGTAAAGGCAACACTTGAAAAGATTGTTGAAAATAGAGGAATTAAGGATAAAATATCAGAAGTAATAATTCCTATGGAAGAAGAAATTGAAATAAAAGATGGTAAGCAAAAAACATCAATAAAGAAAGTATTTCCTGGTTATGTTTTAGTAAAAATGATTATGAGTGATGAAACATGGTATGTAGTAAAAAACATCAAAGGTGTATTTAATTTTGTTGGAGTTGGTGATAAGCCATTGCCACTTACTGAGAAAGAAATGCAAAGCTTAGGAATTGATTCTGTTTTAAATTTTGATTTTGAAGTTGGTGATAGTGTTAGAATTATAACTGAGCCATTTTATAATTATCCAGCTACGATAGAAGAAATAATTCAGGATAAAAAAAGAGTAAAGGTAAAAGTATCTATGTTTGGTAGAGAAACTACAATTGAACTTGGATTTGATCAAATCCAAAAGATATAGCATGCAATAATTAAATATATATCCTATTTTAAGGAGGTGAAAATGATGGCTGAAAAGAAAGTAACTCATGTTGTAAAATTACAAATTCAAGCTGGTAAAGCTAATCCAGCACCACCAGTAGGACCTGCACTTGGACCAACTGGTATCAATATAATGCAATTTTGTAAAGATTTCAACGAAAAAACTGCTAAAGATGCTGGAATGATTTTCCCAGTTATACTAACTGTATATGCTGATAAATCATTTGATTATGTCTTAAAGACTCCACCAGCAGCTGTTTTATTAAAACAAGCAGCAAAAATTGAAAAAGCATCTGGAAAACCACACAAAGAAAAAGTTGGTAAAGTTACAGTTGCACAAGTAACAGAAATTGCAAAAATTAAAATGCAAGATCTAAACGCATCATCATTAGACTCAGCAGTATCTATAATCAAAGGTACAGCTAGATCAATGGGGATAGAAGTTATAGATTAATAGTGGGAGAATACTTAGATATTCGCTAAAACCAAAGGAGGGAAAAAAATGAGTAAAAGAATGCAAGAAGCTGCTAAATTAGTTGAACCAGGTAAACTTTATGATACTAAAGAAGCTATTGAATTAGCACTAAAAATGCCTAAAGCAAAGTTTGATGAAACTTTAGAAATGCATATAAAATTAGGTGTTGATTCTAAGCAAGCAGATCAACAAGTAAGAGGCGTTATGGTTTTACCTAACGGAACTGGTAAATCTAAAAAAGTTTTAGTTTTAGCTAAAGGCGAAAAAGCAAACCAAGCAAGAGAAGCAGGCGCTGATTTTGTTGGTGATGATGACATGATTGAAAAAATTCAAAAAGAAAATTGGTTTGAATATGATGTTATTGTTGCTACACCAGATATGATGGCATCTCTTGGTAAAATTGCAAGAGTACTTGGACCAAAAGGTCTTATGCCAAATCCTAAGTCTGGAACAGTTACTATGGATGTAGTTAAAGCTGTAAATGAAATTAAAGCAGGTAAAATTGAATATAGATTAGATAAGACTAATATTATTCACTGCCCAATAGGAAAAGTATCATTTGGTTATGATAAATTAAGAGAAAACTATGATGCTTTACTTGAAACTATAATAAAAGCAAAACCAGCAGCTGCTAAAGGTACATATATAAAATCTATTGCTGTATCTACAACAATGGGTGCTGGTATTAAAATAAACCCAAGACAGTAGGTGGAATATTATTCCATAATTCCTACCGAGGTTAAGAATATAAACGTGAACGTTGTAAAGTTTTTGTTTGATACTTAATCTTGGTAGTGTCTTGCAGAAACTTTTTTTACGATTTAGGAGGTGTAAAAAAGTGCCAAGCAAAAAAATATTAGAACAAAAAAAATCACAAGTAGATGTACTTGCAGAAAAATTTAAAAAAGCTAAAATGATTGTTTTTACTGAATACAGAGGTATTACAGTTGAAGATGATACTAAATTACGTCAAACTATTAGAAATGACGGTAATGATTATGCTGTTGTAAAAAATTCAATAATAACTCATGCCATAGCTCAAGCTGGTATTGAGGGACCTGAAACTTTAGAAGGACCTACTGCTGTTGTTATTGGTTATGAAGATTATATAACACCTGCAAAGGCTGTTAATGATTATTCTAAGAAAAATGAAGCTTATGCTATAAAGGCTGGTATAATGGATGGAAAGTCTGTAGATGTTGCAGAAGTAAAGAAGCTTGCAAATCTACCATCAAAAGAAACATTATACTCTATGCTTGCTTCTGCTTTACTTGGAAATATTCGTAATCTTGCTGTTGTTCTTGATCAAACAAGACAAAAACAAGAAGAAAATGCATAGTTTATATGTATTTTGTAATTAGATTTTTAAGGAGGATATTATAATGGAAAAAATTGAAAAATTAGTTGAAGAAATAGAAAAATTATCAGTTATCGAACTTGCTGACTTAGTAAAAGCAATCGAAGAAAAATTTGGTGTAAGTGCTGCTGCTGCAGTTGTAGCTGCTGGTCCTGTTGCTGGTGCTGCTGTTGAAGAAAAAACAGAATTTAACGTTGTATTAAAAGAAGCTGGAGCTACTAAAATAGCAGTTATAAAGGCTGTTAGAGAAGCTACTGGTTTAGGTCTTAAAGAAGCTAAAGATTTAGTTGATGGAGCTCCAAAGACTGTAAAAGAAAATATGCCAAAAGAAGATGCAGAAAAACTAGTTGAAGCTTTAAAAGCTGCTGGTGCTACTGCTGTTATGGAATAGTATTAAATATATTCTAAAAAATAGTCAGAACATTCTGACTATTTTTTTGCGTTAAATATAATTTTATGTTTACTTTACAAATAAAAAAACATGTGTTATAATATTTATGTGTTATGTTGAACATTTATATGGGGGTGTAAGGTTTCGACGAATTTTCGAAAGTACGAATAGCGAGTAGTGGATGGTTGCTTAGGCCACTATAAAAAAGCAAATTAAATTTTAAACGCAGATAATAGAGAATTTGCATTAGCTGCTTAGTGTAGCTATGTCTTATATTTTTTTGCCAGAGGAAAATATAAGGCATCGATTTATCTGGCTAACAAAGTTAACTGATGACTTTAGGTTGATGGGTATTTTTAAGTCGTGATATTAAGTTTTTTGTAAATGTTTTATCTTAATGTCATTATTTTAACATTTACTGCACTCGGAGAAATTTGTATAATAGAACTTTCGGACGCGAGTTCAACTCTCGCCACCTCCACCATATTTTATATTTTTAGTATTTTTTGTAGTAATAAGTTATAAGGTGATATAATGGCTTCAAGTACTGTATTTTTCTGTAAAGAATGTGGTTATGAATCGGCTAAATGGCTTGGAAAGTGTCCTAGCTGTAATAGTTGGAATAGTTTTGTAGAAGAGAAAGTTCAAAAAAAAGCTGATAAAAAAAATATAGCTTCTAGATCTTTTTCTTCTACTTTTGATAATAAGGCAGATGTAAAAAAATTAAACGAGATTTTAATCTCAAAGACTGTAAGAATTAGCACAGGGTTTGAAGAATTAGATAGAGTTTTAGGTTCTGGTTTAGTTGTTGGTTCTCTTACATTAATTGGAGGTGAGCCTGGTATTGGAAAATCTACCTTAATAATGCAGGTATGTGGAAATTTAGCTAAATCTGGCAAAGTATTGTATGTTTCTGGTGAAGAATCTGAAACTCAAGTAAAAATACGTGCAGATAGGCTTAATGTTAGTTCTGATGATATATATTTTTTAAGCGAAACTAATATTTCACAGATTGAAGAAAAAATAGCATCAATAGAACCAAAATTTTGCATAATTGATTCTATTCAAACCATGTATGACGAGGATATTTCATCTGTCCCAGGTAGTATATCACAGGTAAAAGAGGTTACTGCTAGGCTTATGTATTTAGCTAAAAGACAAAATCTTACAGTTATTGTAATTGGACATGTAACTAAAGATGGTGTAATTGCTGGTCCAAGAATTTTGGAACACATGGTGGATACAGTTCTTTATATTGAAGGTGAAAGATTTTTTACTCATAGAATTGTAAGAGGAGTAAAGAATAGATTTGGCTCTACAAATGAGATTGGAATATTTGACATGCAAGAAGTTGGCATGGTTGAAGTTAGTAATATGTCTGAGATATTTTTATCTGATTCTTCTGATAAACTACCAGGCACTTCTATTGTAGCAAATGTTGAGGGAACGTCTACAATATTACTTGAAGTACAATCACTTACTGCACACTCTTATTACAACATGCCAAGAAGAGTAGCAAATGGTATAGATTTGAATAGACTTAGCATGTTAATTGCAGTACTTGAAAAAAGATGTAATTTAAATTTAGGTTCTCAGGATATATACGTTAATATAATTGGTGGTATTAAGGTCGATGAACCAGCTGTAGATTTGGGAATTGCAATGGCAATATATTCTTCATATAAAAACGTAGTAATAGATAATAAAACTGTTTTCATAGGGGAGATAGGCTTAACTGGCGAAGTTAGGAGTGTTACTAATTTTGAAAAAAGAGTACGTGAAGTTGCAAAACTTGGGTATAATATTATTTATGCTAATAAAAGACAAGTAGATGAACTTTTAAAATCAAGCCAGGATTTAAAAATTAAACTTATTGGAGTTAGTAGAATAGAACAGGCTATAGCTAGTATATAATTAAGTAGGTGAGTATAATTTGGAAAATAGTGAAATGTTAGAAATTTTAAAATTAGTTGCTCCGGGTACCGTATTAAGGGCAGGGTTAGATAATATCTTAAAAGCTAAAACTGGTGCACTTATAGTTATATCGGATTTAGACAGTGTATCAGAAATCTTAGATGGTGGGTTTTCATTAAATCAAGATTTAACACCTGCTAGTATATACGAGTTATCTAAAATGGATGGAGCAATTGTCGTAAGCAAGGACATAAAAAAGATATTGATGGCAAACGTACAGTTAGTGCCAGATCATGCTATAAAAACATATGAAACAGGAACAAGGCACAGAACAGCTGAGCGTGTTGCAAAGCAGACTAACGAACTTGTTATTTGTATTTCACAAAGAAGAGGAATCATAACTATTTTTAAGGGTGATTTTAGATATGTAGTAAACGATATATCTGTTGTAGTAATGCGTGCTAATCAAACTTTAGAAACGCTTGAAAAATATAAAGTTGTATTTGATAATATGCTAAATATATTAAGTGAGCACGAATTTGATGATATTGTCTCACTTGATACCGTTGCAAATTGTATTTATCGTAGTGAAATAATTATGAGGATGCAAGAAGATGTAAAGAGAAATATAGTTGAACTTGGTAGTGAGGGGCGTCTTATAAATATTCAACTTGAAGAACTTATGCAAAATGTTGAATCAGAGGAAAAATTAATAATTCAAGATTATATGGTAGAAAGGAAAAAAAGCAATAAAGCAGTTGAGGAAATTTTAAGCGGAATACGTAATCTTGACAAAAAGGAACTTTTAATTGCTGAAAAGGTTATAAAAGTATTGGGGTACGATGTCACACCTAATATATTAGATGAAAATGTTTCTTCTAAAGGATATAGAATACTTAGTAAAGTTCCTAAAATGCCATCTAGCATAATAGAAAAGACAATAGGAGCTTTTGGATCTTTACAAGGAGTTTGTAGTGCAACTATTGATGAACTTGATGAGGTAGATGGAATAGGTGAGATAAGAGCTAGGATTATATATCAATCCTTGAGAAGATTGCAAGAACAGTACTTGTTAAAAGGTTATAATATTTAGTAATGTATTACTATAATATGTAAACTCTAACTTAAAAATATCTTTATATTACTAGAAAACTTCGATTACAACTTTTACATAATTTTCTTAAATTCCTTTACTTTTACGTCATTTTGTGGTATAATAATTATGTATTAATTACATACAAGGGGGTAGTTGCTATGTTTAAGATTGGCGATAAAGTAGTTTACCCAATGCATGGGGCAGGGACTATTGTATCAATTGAAGAAAGAGAGCTTATGGGGAATCCTGAAAATTATTTCATTATTAAGATGCCAGTAGGAGATATGAAACTTATGGTTCCTACAAATAAGGTAACTAATATTGGAATTAGGGAAGTTTCTAATAAGGCAGAAGCTGATAAAGTTTTTGCAGTTTTACAAAAACCAAAAGATCCATATGTTCACGATGCTAATTGGAGCAAAAGGTACAATATCAATGCTGATAAGATAAAATCAGGTGACATTTTGAAGGTGGCTGAAGTTGTAAGAGAACTTTCACATAGACATATGGAAAGAGGACTATCAATTGGAGAAAAGAAGATGCTTGCTACTGCTAAAAATATATTATTGAGCGAAATGATTTTGTCTGAGGATTTGAGTCATGATGTATTAGATAACAAAATAGAAGAAGCAATAAAGTACTCTTTTTCGGTTGGAAATAATGCTAATATAGGTACTGAAAATATTGATACACCTATGGTTATGGGAAAGGTATCACTTGATTAATTCTTAGTTCCTTATATTTTATTACTGTTGTTTTATCAAGGTAATTTTATCACTTATTATGTAGTTTATTTTATAATAGTGATTAAACTGCCTTGATTTTTTTTAAAATTTCTTGATATTTTACTATTTTTGATATATAATACATGTGTATTTGCTTTTGTAGCTCAGTTGGCAGAGCAACAGATTCGTAACCTGTAGGTCGGGAGTTCGATTCTCCCCAAAAGCTCCATTTGAAATCAACTTACGGACTTAAAAGTTCGTAAGTTTTTATTTTATATAAATGATTTTAAAAAAAGAGGAAAAATTGTCAAAATAATTTAATCCTCTTTTTGTATATTTTTTTAATATGGAAATAAAATTTATGTCTAGCCAACACTGAATTTGTACTTCCACACAAATTCTACTATGAGAACTCCCATACCCTTTAATGGAAATAAGATTATTAATTTACAAATAATTTTAATTGTAAATTGTAATTTATGTTGTTCATGATTATAAATATTGTGATTAATCTATATATGATAAAGTCTCCCCATAAAACAACACTTTTTTGCCTTTAGGCACTTTCTTAATAACTTGAAATACATTATATACATCTGGATATGGAGATATTATACCCATACACATCATGCCAAAGCTTAAACTACATATTGTTGAATTATTTGTTAATGTAAAAATTAACATTGGGATTATTCCTAATATAAATGGTAATAAGCACATTGTAATAAATTTGCTTTTACTCATAGGATAGGATGCTAATGCTACAAATGTTATAGGTTTTATAAATCCTATACTAACATTAACATTTTTGGGATAAACAATCCCATGTAAAATTTCATGAACAATTAATAACATACATCCTATCAAAAAACCTAAAATTAAAAAAATTGGTTTTATTGATATATTACTATTAAATAATTTAAGAAATAAAACTACATTACATAGTATTATTAAGAATACACAAATAGGTATTGCTTTTATCTGTATATTATCTTTATCATTATTAATTAAAGTCATTTTCTTATTTGTATTATATTTTTGATACTTAATAATTTCATTTTCGTTTATAATACCAACCATCTTTAATCTAGCCATACTAACAACCCCTATCATTACTACAAATTTACCATCTATAAGTCACTTATATTATACCATAAGAAAAATAAATCTTTTTATTGATCTGTTTGATAAATTGTAATTTGTAATTCTATACATTATACTATGAAAAAAAACAATCTATAATTTACCTCTTTATTTCATTATTGATAATAAGAAATCTGATAATTCCTGTTCTGTAATTTTAGATGTTTCAATATCAAAGTAATAATCATTAAATTTAAACTCTGTAAAATAAATATCTTCGTATTTATAGATTTTTAATTCTACACCATTTATTGTTGTTGTCTTACTTCCTTCTTCGCTAAAATGATAATCTCTTGCAGGTTTATTATCTTTTGAATACGAAACTTTTATTGATCTATCATCACCATTATCATATATTATTTCATAGTAACCTAATATATTATATTCTTTACTTTCTTTATCATTTCTAAAATAAAATATATACTTGGATGTTTTATCTAAATCTTTAGGAATATCTACTATTCCACTTTCATATGGCAACGGAAAATTAACATCATTATTTGTTACAATTTTCACATCAGCATCTATCTTATATGTCCCTCCTTTTTTATTATTTATTTCATTAATGTTTAATGTTACATTATTTTTTTCATCAATATAGGGTTTATTTTTTAGTATAGTTTTATTATCATTTTGATAGTTTAAGAATAAGACACCACTTATTACAACTACTAAACATATTGGCACTAAAGACCATTTTAAAATATTGTTCTTTTTCATTTTTTCTCCTTGATTTATTATTTCAGTATAATAATCTTTTGGATTAATATCTTGTTCGATTGCATTTTTTAATTTCTCTTTATTTGTCATTAGAGTTACCTCCATTCCCAAAATTATCTTGCAATTCTTTTAATGTTCTATAAATTAAATGTTTGATATATGATTCACTAGACTTTAATTGGTTAGAAATTTCTTTAATACTCAATTCTAACTTATAGTATAGATAAAATACTTTGGGAATATCTTGATTTTTCTTACTCTTGATATATTTCCAAATTGTATTCCAATTATCTTCTTTAATAATAATATCATTTATATCAATACCATCTTCTATAGTGTCAATTAATTCTATATCTTTATCATTTGTTTCAAATAAAGATACTGTTTTTAACTTTTGTAATAAAGTATAGTGTTTTTTAATTTTATTATTCGCAATACCTATAAGATAGCTTTTAATATTAATATCTGATAATTTCTTTTTGTTTATTATGTTCCATAACTCTAAATATGTTTCTTGCATAATATCCTTTTATGGTTGGATAATTATTTTTCATAAAATCTGAGGCTTTTGTTGTTATTTTATATCCATAATTACTGTTTTCTTTTAGTTCATATAGAAATTTACCAACTTCTTAATATAAAAAAATCATTTCTTCATTTACTTTTTTGTATGCATTATTTTTTCTTTTTTTCAATCATTTCAATTATTTGATTAAAATTTATATCTAACATATATAGCCACATCCTTAAAATAAATTATTTTCAATTTTAAACAAATTATATCATTTAATTTGAAAGCTTTATATACTTTCATTGAAATTCTTAAAAATTTTGTATATAATGTTTTTAGAAAGAGAACTTTTTTTCATACTTAAATTTAAAACAATTGAAAATCTAAAGCATTACAAAATAATACCATCTACTTTTAATAATTCCTTTAATAAATGTGAATTTAAGTAATCATGTAAAAAAATACTACTTTTTTACATGATTTACTCAATGATCCATTCTTGAGTGTATTTTATCTTTTCACCACAATACATACACTTACCATCTTTAATATTTACAGATGCTCCACAATTTTTGCACTTTAAGTTGTTAATGCCAGATTTAATATCTAAAAATTCTTTGTTTTTCTTTAACTTATATATTTCATCACAAGTTTTAGATTTTATCTTGCCATCTTTTAAATAAACAATTCTAACATATACTTTCACTTCAACGTATAAATTTTCTTCACACATATATTTTTTAAAATTAATGTAATCAAGTATATCATAGTCTATTATATTATCATTCAAATAATATTTTTTATCAATTTCATAATTTAAATTATTAAAAAACTTCTTTTTATCAATACCAGAACTATTCCAAAAGTCAATTTGTTTTTTATTTTGTTTATCTTTATACATTTTTATAGGTGAAATTACAATATATGCATCAATAATGTAGAAAAAATAGTATAAAATTAATGAAAGTATTCCGCCATATATAAATATTTTAGATACATCATAATTATTAAATGTTCTAGAAGTATATTTTATAAACAAAAAAGACATTAGTAAACTCATTATAATATCTATAATTCCAGTTACTATCTTATATGATTTTTTAGTTAACACAATATCATAATGATATTTACTTCCCAAATCTTTTTCAAAATATTCTACGTTATAGCTTGTACCACAATAAGGGCACCCCTCTAAAAAATTGCTAATCTTAGATATAAATCCACAATTTTTACAAATATACTCTTCATTTTCCATGTCATTTGAAATAAAAGTATACTCTATTCTAGAGTCAAATATACTTTCACTATGAATGCACCTATCGTCTAAAAAATACTCTTTTTTACATCTTATACCATTAATTATATCATCATTTACTTTTCCATTTGTATTTCTTTCTAATATCTTATTTCCAACTATATATTTTGTTTTTACATTTATATTTTTTTTATTTAACTTATCAAAATGATAAGCTTCAGAAAATAAAGGCACTGTGTCACTTCCTATCTGTTATTATTATTGTTGTTATTATTGTTATTATTGTTGTTATTAGAAGATGTTCCACCACTACTCCAATGGTTTGATGTGCCATATCCATAATATGTTACCGGTTCAATGGTAGGTATTATTCTAAACATTGTATTACTCATTACTAATCCTTGTATAGAACTTAAAACACGTCTTGATTTAATTTTTATAGCACTATCTGTGTTATTTCCAACAACAAGAGAAATATCATCCATATTACATATCACTTTTCCCTCTTTATTTTCAGTTAAAAAATAATATATTTTATCTAATTCCTCTTTATCAAGTTCATAATACTTTACAAGTTCAATACATCTTTTTGTCCTTATTAGTTCTTCATATGTTTCTGGTTCTTTATCCATTTTTTAATCCCTCCAAATAATAAAATTCTATATTTTGAAATGGTAAATTAATTGCTTGAATATGATAATATGCGTTATTTTTTTGCTTTGTATAATGATAATCTCTAAGTGACGATGTTGTAAAAAACATATTATTTGGTGCCTCAGTTGAATACTCACTTTTGTATTCCTTTATTAAGTTTGATATGTCATACTCATAAAATTCTGATTCGTTTAAAGAAGAATTATCTAATACTCCTTTATATATCTGATGGGTTGCTACATGCCTTTGCTTTTTTCTATTTTCATCACCATATGTAACTAAATTCCCAGTAAGAATCATAATATATAGTGAATTATTTTCTGGATAATCGCACACTTCACTTATTAAATTTTTTCTCATATATATTTTCACACTACTATCTTTTGTAATATATATTATATCTCTTTCTTTTTTTATAATTTGAGATTGTAAGTTATACTTAGTACCATCAACTTCTAACACAAAACTTTTATCATCATAAATATACTTTAAGTTAGAATCATTGCTTATTATTTCATTCAAAGCTGGAAACAGCTCACTTCCTCTATTTTTAGGAACGTACTTTGAAGCATCCTCTTTCCTCATCTTTCTTACATAATTATATACAAATTCTT
>HF991991.1:11806-12080 GCA_000433135.1 Clostridium sp. CAG:921 | reverse complement strand
TATATACAAATTCTTCATTAAAGCTATCCTTTTGGTAATTTCTATCTTTATACATTTGCTTTTGAAGTATACATGTATAACTCTTATTTGATTTATAACTATTCTTAACAAATGGACAACCAGTTTTACACAAGTACAGATATCCACACTTTGCACATTCTTCATTGAAAACTCCTTTATTATGATTTAAGAAAATCTTATTTCTAGCAGTTTCAAGAATCTCTTTAATAGAATTAATATATATATTTCCATAATAATAATCTGGATTTTTTTG
>HF991991.1:639-11796 GCA_000433135.1 Clostridium sp. CAG:921 | reverse complement strand
CTGGATTTTTTTGTCCTCTCACGCAAGAATAAATATCTCCATTTTTTTCTAATAAAAAGAACTTTTCACCACAATTATCACAATTTGAACAATACCCTGGTCCAAATTCATCAAACCAAGCTCCATTTACGCCTTGGTCTAGATCTGTTCCATCAAATTCTTCATGCATTCTTTTATAAAAAGCAAGCTGCTTTTCTTCACTCATATGATGTAGTATTCCATTAGAATTATAATCAAATCCAATCATAAAATTAAAGTCGTTCATGTCAAGGCAAGTATTTTTATGTAAGAACTTTATATCTTCTATAATTTCATCAATACAATTATAATGTTCATTAAAAATTGTAGCAGATACTTTCTTTTTATTTGGAATATCTTTTAAAAGTTCTACATTTTTTAATATCTTGTTAAGTGTAGGTTTATTACCCTTTGTAACCCTATACTTTTCATGTAATGAAAATGGTAAATCTAAACTACCAGAAATTGACACATTAAACTCTTTTATTGCATCAATATGCTTATCTAAGCTATACATATTTGTTTTTATGTGTGGTCTTCCAACTCTAAATCCTGCTTCTTCTATAATTTTTTTATTACCAATATAATAACTATCAATATATTCTATCAAATTATAAAATTCAGTACTAGAAAGCGTAGTAACTTCGCCACCATGTAACGATATATTAAATGGTATTACATTTTCTAATTTCAATTTTTCTATTGCATATTTAAGAGTTTCCAAAGAATCATATTTTGAAAATTCATCTTTAGTATTATCTTCTAAATAGCAATACTTACATCTCATATTACAAGACATTGTTGGAACATATAACAAATGTATAAATTTTTTTTCTTCCATAAATTCTCCTATTCAAAGTACCTTACAACTGTTGGACTATCTTTAAATGCTTTACTACTTACATTAACACCTCTTGGTAAAGTTATGTATCTTAAACCTTTACATAGCCTAAATGCAGAAGATCCAATCTCCTTTAGCTTGCTTTCCTTTTCAAACTTTACGTTTTCAAGTAAATCACAACCATAAAAACTATGTGCTGCAATCCTTGTTATACTATTTGGAACTTCTATAGTCTTTAAGCTTTTACATTTTTCAAAAGTATTTCCCCTTATTTCAATAAGTCTATTTGACAATTTTACATTTTCAAGTGATGATGCACCATAAAAAGTTTCTCCCCCCATATAAGTAAGCGAATCTGGTAATGATATACTAGTAAGGGATTTACAGTTATAAAAAGCTCCACCGCCTAAATATTCTAGGCTATTTGGTAAATTTACTTCTTTTAGTGATATATCATTTTTAAAAGCCTGCCCTCTTATTGAATGTATAGTATTAGGCAAAGTAACACTTTTTAAAAATGGCATATTTGAAAAAGTATTTCCTCTTAATTCAACAACATTTTCACCTTTGTACGAACTCGGAATACTAGCATTAGTAAAATTAGTAATACCAAAAGTATAAAATCTTACAGCATACTCATTATCACTTTTTTCATACATAATTCTTGGACTAAAGAATACTATAACGGCAATTAATACAGAAATTGCAATTAACACGGGTTTTGATCTTTTTGTTTCATCTTCTACCATTGAAAGCTTTGTATTCATCACAATATTAGATATTCTCTCTCCTGGTCTTGACTTTACCTCTTTTTTTATATATTTCATTAAGCTATAGCCCTTTGTAAGCTTAGAGCAAATTGCTAAAACAATTGCTCCTATTAAATATGTATAAATTGGAAAATGAAAAAATATTAATGATATATACACAAATACAAGTATCGAAAATATAACATTTAATACTTTTTTTCTTTTTAAAGCTTCCTGTGTAATAAATGAAGTATTTAAATCTAAATCTGCATTTTTTAATTCTTTTAATATAAATTTTTCTAATACCTCTTCATCAGTTCCTCTATATACTTGATCAAAATTTGTATACATTAAAAGCTCCTTTTGAACAGGAGTTTCCATATTTTCAACAATTTTTTCTCCACAATTGCTACAAAATTTACTTTGTGGCATTAAAATACTTCCACATTTTGGACATATTTTTTCCTTAATTTGCTCCGAACTCAAATTATTATTTTCAAAATTTGTAACCACTTTACTAACACCTCCATTTACATTTGAATTCTTTTTTCCAACAATGGTCCCAACAATTGGAACAATTGCAAAAGCTCCTATAAATACACAAAAAAAATCAACAATAGCAATTTTAGTCGTTATAATAAAGTCAAAGAAAATTAAAATTGCAATTCTTACTAAAAACATTTTCCAAAACACATCTTTAGAGTTTTCAGCCGATATAATCCTTGACAGTGGCTTTAATACAAAAACTGACATATGCATAGTTACAAAAGCTTCCATAAATATAGCAATTACAATCGGAATTTCATTACTTTTATCACTACTTGCAAAAACTACTGAGCTTAAGCAAAATATAAGTGACATTAAAGGTATTATATATCTTTTTTTGAGCTTTCCCATAATCTAAATCTCCTCTTATTTCATACTAATATGATAAAACAAAAATTAACAAAAAGCAACATATTTTTTGGGTATAATACTTTCATTTAATATTTCAATTGAAAATATTTTCATAGTTAGCTTTAATTTTTTATCACATCATACCAACATTTTAAATTAAACAACTTTTACTAAAAAATCAACATATTATTTAATATTATCAATAACATTATCAAAGTTTTCTAAAATAAGGTTATCGAAAGAATTTTTTACTTTTTCATATGTTTTTTTATCTTTTACAGTCCATGCTATTACTGGCATTTTTAACCTTAATTTTTGAATTTTATCACTATTTGCAAATTCATAACTAACAGATAAAAAATCTGGTGTAGTTTCTTTTAAAAACAGCATTTTTGATATTATATATTCTTTTAAGTTATTATGTGAATAATTAACAAGTAGTCCCCTTACATAATTTTTTCTATGTCTTTTAAACCACATTATAGATAGCGGATTAAAAGACTTAACTGCGAATTTCCCATTATAATTATCAAGTACATTTGCTAGTCTACTTTCAAGCAAACCAACTTTTCTATCATACTTTAACTCTATAATAATTGGTACTTTTCCATCAACTAGTTTAAGTACTTCTTCAATAGTTGGTATTTTTATATCTTTACCAAATAATTTTACTTTGCATAACTCATCATAACTACAATCTACAATTTTCTTATTTATTTTTGTAAGTCTTTCTAAATTATCATCGTGATATACAACTATCGTCTTATTATCTTTTAGCAAATGTACATCAAGTTCAATTATATATTTTCTTTTAATTGCCTCTTTAAAGGCTTCCATACTATTTTCTACGATTTCTACATTGTTATATACTCCCCTATGTGCTATAAAATTTTGTTTAATAAAAGATATATCTTTATTCAATGAACTCATCTCCTTAATTAATGCTTTTTTTACATAAAAGATTATACCATCAAATATCATACTTTTCAAACACGTTATTAAAAACAAAAAAAAGAATAAAGTTATTAACTACATCAAATAGTCTTTACTTTATTCTTTTTATTTAAAATTTACACTTTATACTTTATTTTACACATCTTTTCCTATTACATTATATTCTTTTAGAAGCTTTTCAATATCTGTACCTTTTATAGCTTTAAGTGCTTCTTTTAATGCAATTTTCTCTTTAAATCCAAGTTCCATATCAGTAATAGGCTTTCCATCTCTTAATTTTACCGTTGCATTTAATAAATCCCTAATATCATAAACACTTCCCCACACTTCTGGAACTGCTCTATCAACATTTAATAACGTATACACTGCTTCCATTGCAGTACGAATAGAATATTCTGTTGTAAATATAGTATCTCTTTTAGTTTCAGCAAATTGTCCCAAAAATGCAAAATTTACTGCACCATCTGGTACAACTTTTGGTCTATCTGTACCATTTCTTGGCATAAAGAATGCATCTATATATGGCATCATGCAAGGAATTGTGTTTGCACTATGTTTGGCTAATGTTTCAATTTGATTTTCAAGTACACCTAAATGATAAAGCCATTCCATACATATTTCTTTACCACTACATTGCCTCATAGGCTTTTTAACATAATTTCCAGGTACATTGCTAAATAACCCATAAATCCAACCTACAAGTTCTCCTTTTGGTTGTGATCTAAATTGCGGTTGACGATTAAATGTCCAACTTAGAAGCCAATTAGAGTCTTTAACTGTAACAATTCCACCAGTTACAACCTTACCAGAAAATGGATCTCTTTTACATATTTTTCTTACATATTCAGGAATTTTTTCATCAAGAGTTGTTACAGTCGCACTCATCCAATTAGTAAGTTCAGGACTAGAGCAGAATTTATCTGGATTTCCAAAAGAAGAATCTCTTGAAGCTATTTTTCTCCATAAATCCCATCCGCCACCTTCTCTTAGTTCAAAATCCATTTTAGCTGGCTCATTTTGACTACCAAGTGTAGAGTTTTCAACACATCCACCATTAGTTACAAAAACTAGGTCATTTTCTGTTAAATCTATGCTAGATTTTTCACCATCTTTAGATATTATTATGCTTTTAGCAATCTTTTGGTATTTTCCTATTTCAAATTCAATATCTTCAACTTTAGTATTAAAGTGAAAACAAACATCATGAGCTTTTAAATATTCTACCATTGGTAATATCATCGATTCATATTGATTATACTTAGTAAAACGTAATGCAGTAAAATCAGGTAACCCACCAATATGATGTATAAATCTTTTTATATATAATTTCATTTCAAGGGCACTATGCCAATTTTCAAAAGCAAACATAGTTCTCCAATATAGCCAAAAATTTGAATTTAAAACTTCATCACTAAAATAATCAGTTATCTTTTTGTCATATAATTCCTCATCTGGTGTAAAAAATAAATGCATTATTTCCATAGCAGCTTTATCTGAAAGTCCAAATTTTTTATCTGTATGTGCATCTTCACCTCTATTTACAGTAGCTCTCATAAGAGAATAGTTAGGGTCCTCTTTATTTAACCAATAATATTCATCTAGTACACTAACACCTTCAGTTTCAATTGACGGAATTGATCTAAATAAATCCCACATACACTCAAAGTGGTTATCCATCTCTCTTCCACCACGCATAACGTATCCAAGTCCATCATATAGATATCCATCACAGGCACCTCCTGCAATTTTATCCTTTTCTAATATATGAACATTTTTACCTTGCATTTTTCCATCTCTAACCAAAAAACAAGCAGCTGCAAGTGCTGCAAGCCCTGATCCGATTAAATATGCAGATTTTTTATCAACATCTACAGGCTTTTTTGGATTTGCAAAAGCCTCGTAATTTCCACTTCCATAATACATATCTTTATCTCCCCCTTTACACCTTATATTATATCTACTTTTTATAATTTTATGCAATAAACAAAAAAGTAGATTAGTACTAATTTTGTACACAATCTACCTTTTGTATATTTTTTATTATTTTTTATTTTTTGACATTTTTTTTAGTGAATCTTCCAAGTTTCCTGTAATCATCAAGTTTAATTTTTTTAATATAATATCTGGATCTTCTCTCATTTCATCTACTATCCATCCTTCAATTATACCTGCAAATCCATATTTATAAAAATTAGCGATAAATTTTTTATCTTTTTCATCCACATCATAACTCTCCTTAAAGCTATTTAGTAAACCAATAAACAAGTTATTATAATGTTTAAACAAAAAATCAAGTAAAATTTTTCTACTAACTGACTTATATGTCCCTATTATAAAATCCTTATTTTCAAGCATGTAGTTCATAACATATGCAAACTTTTCTTGCCAATTAAAAATTGTAGTATCGTTTTCAACTTTCTCTACTAGATCATTTACATAAATCCACTCTAATAAATCATAGATATCCTTAAAATGATAATAAAATGTTTGTCTATTTACTCCACAATCACTAGTTATATCATTTATAGTTATTTTGTCTAAATCTTTTTTTCTTAAAAATTTCTTCAAAGACTGAGCCATAGCTCGCTTTGTAATATCAGACATTACCAACCACTCCTTTACCTAATAATAAGTGTTATTTTACTATATCATTAAGTTCAAAGTCAATAACTTTTTTTAATTCTTCTAAGTTAGTTTCTATTTGATATCCTATTTTTCCACCACTAAATATAATCTTATCACAATTAACAGCGCTTTTATCTATTACAGTTTTAAAAAACTTTTTCATTCCAATTGGAGAGCAACCACCATGTATATAACCAGTTAATTGTAATAATTCTTTTGACTTCACCATTTCTATATTTTTTTCATCAACAACAGCTGCGCACTTTTTTAAATCCAGTTCTAACAAAACAGGAACTAAAAATACATAATGATTTCCAGATTTTCCAACAGTCACTAAAGTCTTAAATACAGTCTTTGGATCTTCTTTTAATACTTCTGCGACTTGTGCCCCACTAATTGCACCTGTATCTGAATAATTATATATATTAAACTTAATTTTTCTTTGTTCTAAAATTCTTATTGCATTTGTTTTTTCAAAATTTTTTTTCAAATACTCCATCTCCAATTAATTTGAAATCTCACAAATCAAATTCTCATAATTATTTTTTACACTATCATCACTAAATACTATACTTTCATTATTTATACTCCATTTAGTACTATTTTCTGACAATAACTTAATTATCTTATTTGACACATTTAACTCATTTATCTTACTATCAAGAGAATTTACAACCTTTAAGCCGTCTAATCTTTCAATATCTTTTACAATTTCTTGTAAATAAAAGTCTACATAATAGCTATCTAAATTATTTCCATCTATATATGACATTATAGTATCTTCATCAATAAGTTTCTCATATTCTTTTTTTATATCACTCACTTTTATTAATGTTGTTTCAATAAGTTTCTTTGTTGATTCAAACTTTGGGCCATCAATTTCATAATTTTTTATTGCTAAAATATTGGATACATTTTCATCTTCTAATATAGATTTAATTTCTAAAACCACTCTAAAATAATCCTTTAAATAACTTTTATATGAACTTTCAATAACAGCATATTCTCCTTCGGTAACTAATGTATTTAACTTTAAATTTACAATATTTTCATCTGTATAAGCAGCGTTTATCATATTTTCCATTCTATCAAGTTCATTTACTAGCTTGTTTTCCTGATTTAAATCTTTGGCTACTAAAAAGCTAATACACGTAAACATTATGAAAAAAAACATACCAATTAATAGCCACAGCCTACTTTTTCTACTCTTTTTATATTCCATATACCTACCTCATTTAATCTACATACATTTTGCTTTACATTACTTATACCTTAGTAAGTGTGCCCTATTATAATACCATCATTTTACTTTTTTTTCAATATTTTTTTACTTAAAAGTAAAAAAACTATGTACAAATAGTTAGTAAAATAAAATTAAGACCATTAAAAGTAACACCACTACATTTTTTATTATTATACATATATTTTTTTATATTAATTAAATATTTACTAAAGTTACTGATTGATTTTTATTAGCATTTATTAATTTACTTTTCCTCACATTTATTATAACAAGCCTAACCAGACATATAAAACTAAGAATTAATGCCACAAGTATGTAAATTATATTTTTCCACTACAAAATACATAAATTAAATATTAAAACTAAAACTAGAACAATTGAAAATATAAATGAAATACCCTATATAAATATCTTTGCAATTAAACCAAATATTTTAGCAATAATTACATATTCTTCTACATCACCTACTTATCATCTGACTCAATAATATTTTCATTAATACTTCAATCTATAATTTTAGTATTATCATCCTCATTCATTTTAATAATCAAAAAAATATTTTAGACTAAAAAAAATAACAGCCAAGTTAAAATTCAACTTGACTATTACTTTTTATTTTTGAGTTATGAGTTATCAACAGCTAATAGATAGCTCACCCTTTAAATACTTTCTAATAGTGTTTTCTACTCCTTTCTTGTAAATTAAGTCACCTTTTGCCTTCAAGTACTCTATGCACCTGTCTACATCATCTTCAGTAGGCCTTACTTCTCTACCATTAATAAATAAGACAGTGCCTTCTAAGTATGCTTTTTTAGAAAATGATTTAGTATATTCATCATACTCCCGTACATACTTATAAAGTCCTCTTACAATTTTTGCATCCATTTCTTCTTTTTTTGCAAACTCTATTAGCTCGCTTATTGACGTTTTTGATGACTTAACATAAGCCTCTAAAGTCATCTCTCCAGAGCTTAATTTTTTTACCTTTCTTAAAAGTCCTAAATAGTTTGCCCTCCTTTGATTCTCACTTTTTTTCTGCTGTTCCTCCTTTGTCAAGCCACATTTATTTAAGCCAGATGAATTATATCCATTAACATCATAACCTAATTCATCATATCTGGTACCATTTCTATGGATATTGGCTTTATTAAAGCCTTTTTTGTTATAGCCTTGTCTATCATAGCCATATTTATCATAGCCTTCTTTGTCATATCCTTCCTTATTGTAGCCATCCTCGTTATAGCCCTCTCTGTTATAACCTTTTTTATTAAAGCCTTTTTTATTATAGCCTTCTGCATCATATCCTCGGTAGTTATAACCTTCCGCGTTATAGCCATCCTTATTATAACCTCGATAGTCATAGCCATCCTTATCATATCCATACGAATTATAACCACTTCCAGGAACGCTCCAATGATTTCCATTTCTATCGTAGCCTTTACTATTATAGCCTCTGCGATTATAGCCTCGACTGTCATAACCGCTCTTGTTATAGCCATCCTTATTATAACCTCGATAGTCATAACCATCCCTATCGTATCCATACGAATCATAACCGCTTCCAGGAACGCTCCAATGATTTCCATTTCTATCGTAGCCTTTACTATTATAGCCTCTGCGATTATAGCCTCGACTGTCATAACCGCTCTTGTTATATCCATCTTTGTCATATTTGTTGTAAGCTACTTTAACTTCCATTTTTGTCCTCCATATTAAAAATTATTTTAAATAATAAAAGAATTTACTTGTGCTATTATACCATAGCTTTTACTTTATGTCAACTTATAAATTTAACAAAATATTTTATTACTTTCAGATAGACTCTTGCACTTTCTTTTCTCCTATATCTTGGCTAAATCTTAATACAAATCCATTTGGATCTTGCACTAAGAATTCTTTACATCCCATCAAAATGTCATCTTTTCTATACCAATGTTCCTCCATATCAATAAATATTTTATAATCTTCTGCTTTTAATCTACCATATATTTCATCAATATTATTTACATCGATCTGAAAATTAATTCCAATTCCAAGTGGATACTCTAACTTTCCAGTATTCCATTTAATATTTTCAAAATTTATTTGCTGTAACATAATCTGAACACTTCCAAGTTGCAAAAATGCAAATTTTTCCTCAATTCTTTCATAAACTTTATAAAAACCAATTAAATCTATGTAAAAGTGTAAGCTTTCATTTAAATCAAATACGTCAAACTCTGGTAATAACTGATTCCACTCCATATTTACCTCCAATTCTTTTTATGCCATCTAAACTTAATACAAAAATACACGTTTATAACTTAATTTCTAAGCATTCGTGAATAATTTCCAAACTATATATCTCTTTATAAGCTTAAAGTGTAGACGGATATTTTTTTATTGTTTTTCTAATGTTTTTTTATCATTTCCTTATCCGATTCAAGTTAATTTAATGCACACGGATCTTCATTTCATTCAAAGCTTTCTAATTTTCCATAATGAATAACCTTACCCTTTCTTTTAGCAATAATATTACCGTTATAAATATTTTCTTTTATAAATCCATACTCATCCACAATAATTATTGCAGTATCTACTGTTACAATTATTACTCCTTCAAGTTTTTTTATTTTATGTCTAATTATCTTTATTGTAGCATGTAAAATTCTTATTTTTTTCTAGCATCCTATATTAAAACTCAAAGAATTATTTAGGAATTTATCCTTATAAATAAATTCACATTCATCTCCTATAAATAACTTTTTAAAATTAAAATTTTTACAATATAAGGCAATAGTATGCTTCTTTGCAATTGTTCTTAATTGATCAAAATCATGCAAATATAAATGTATCAAAGTATAAAAAAATCATCAAAAATTTCACCATGTGCTACACTAAATAATATATCTGAAAATTCCATAGAAAGTAGTATTTCTTTTTGCTATTAACTATGTATTACTTAAATCTTTCTTTTAATTTTTCGTTAACAGTCAATAAAAAATACTCTAAATTAAAGTTACTATTTTATTTCATACCAAAAAGCTATTCCTTTCAATATTTTTTAAGTATTTACTAAAGATAAAAATAGCTGTAAAGCACAGTTTTACAGCTATTTTTTTGATTTTTACAAATTACTTTATTAATTAACTATCAATAAAACTTTAAAATTCTGAAATTTTATCAATTTTTTCACTTACTTTTGAAATAATTTCAGATAACTTAGAATTTACATCATTAAAGTCGATGTCCTTTATAGAAATTCTAAGATGCTGGTCATTAACACTACCTGCAATAGCTATTCCATCAGAAGAATAATTCCATTTACCACCTATACGAATACTATAGTCTTCCTTACCCTCCAAGATATGATATTCGAGAAGTTTTCCTTTTTCAGTACGAATTTTTCCAAAAAGTTTACTATCCATTTCTTCTAGAGTTTCTCCATACCGAATATAAACAGAAATACAATCTTTAGAAAAATTAGAGAGCTGAACAAGAGTGATATACACTTGATCTATATCTAAATGACTATCTAAACTTAATAAGTATTCGTCAATTTCTTCGTAATTTCTTAGTCTAAGGATATTTTTTTTATTTTGAACTTTATCATGTATATCAATTCTAATTATCAAAGCATGTGTATCATCTATTTTCAAATGTATAGTACACATATCAAAAGTGTAAATGCCTTGTAATTTCACACCATTTTTCTCAGTTTCTTTACAATATAAAGTAACATCTAGCGTATCATTGTTATAAAAGGAATGCTTAGCAACACTATATACCCTACATTTTGTATCATCTCTTATACCAATCCTTGAAAATAAATCGTATAGTTCATTAAATTC
>HF991991.1:0-594 GCA_000433135.1 Clostridium sp. CAG:921 | reverse complement strand
ACTCATTCTTAAGTGAAGTAACACATTTAAAACAACATTTTTCTTCATTTAAATCACTTAATTTAACTGGAGTCTTTACTCCAACTAGTTCAAGAAGATCTACAAAATTTTCAAAATCACCACCAACACTTCTCATCCATTTTTCAATGATACATTTTATTTTTTCATCTTTGCAAATAATCTCATGTTCAATCCTACCTGTAGCCACTTTCAAATTTCTTTTCATAACTTTACCTCCATAGTATTTTTACTATTTTATAATCCATGCTATTTATTAAACTTAGCACTAGATACAATATGTTTATAGTATATTACGATTATACTATATTTTTACGTAACTTTCAATATTTATGTAAAAATATGCATATGAAGAAAATTTTTATAAAAGTACCGTAGTTTGACATTTTTTTATTGCATTTTATGATTAACTTTGTCCTTTTTCATATCCTTTACCTTTCCAAAATTTATAGGTGTTGTTCTATATTCTTCGTCTATTTCTTTTAGCATAATATCAAATTCTTTATATATTTCATTTCTGTTATATAAAATATTTGCCCAATCACTTATAGTTAAGCATATACCTAATCTCAATTT
>HF991990.1 GCA_000433135.1 Clostridium sp. CAG:921 | reverse complement strand
TCAAATAAATGTTGAAATACCAAAAGAAGAAATACCACAAGTACAAATACCTCAAGTGAGTGTAAACACATCTAAGGAAGATACACAAAGAAATGAAGTTAAACAGGAAAAAGACAAAGAACAAATTCCTCAAATTGAAGTAAGTATACCTGAAAGAGTAGCATCAACACAAAATGATGTAAGAAATAATTATAATAGAAATAATCAAAATAGCGGTTATAATGGAAATAATAATTATAACAACAATATGAATAGAAATAATAATAATGCTAATAATAGTAACAGTAATAACAATAACAATGGTTATAATGGTAACAGTGGCAATAGCAATAATAGCAATAATAATCGTTATGAGGATAGAAGACAAGAAGATAGAAAGCAAGATGAAAATAGGAACTTACAAAATGAGAAAAAAGTAGAAAATGATAGAAATAGTGGTAATCAAAATAACGGTGGTAATAACAATAGTACAAATAATAATAATAGAAATAATAACAATCAGAATAATAATCAAAATAATGTTAATAGACAAGAAAGACCACAACAAAGATCACCATTTAATACTAGAAAGCCTTTTATTTCTGCAGATGATATATTAAAAGCAACACAAGAAATTAATTCAAATGATGCATTTAATTATTTTGGAAATTCAGTTGATAATAGAAGAAATTCATATTCATCAAATGATAGTGATTCATCATTTGATGGTACAGGAGGATTTAGAGATTAATGAAGAGAATATATAATAGTGATGATAATGATAATTTTTATATAACACAGGTAAATAAGATTATAAAAATGCTTCCAGATGAAACATTTAATAAGATACCAAATTCTATAGTACATTTTTTAGATGAAAATTCGGATAAGAATTTAGAAAATACTATGCAACTTACACCTGATATGGTTAATCAAAGCCTACCACAGGATACACTAAAATATTTAAAGGTCATCAATTATTATATTAATGACAAAAAGCTATATTAAAAAAAGAACTGACTATGAGTATTCATAGCCAGTTTTTATGAGCTTTAATGCAAATTTTAATTAATCTTCCAAGTAATAGTACCTTTAGAATCTTTAACATTAGAAGTGGCGTCCATAGTAACTTCACCAGAATCTAAAACAAGTGTACCTTGATGTTTTAAAGTAATTTTTTAAATAGCAAGTTACAAGTAAGATTGCATAGTATCTAAATCAGTAGTATATCTAGCACTACTTGTATTAGTTAAAATGTTATTATTGTTAAGACTCATAATAACAGCAATAGCTAATATGATGACAACTACTATAGTAATTACTAAAGTTATTAAGTTAATACCGTGATTATGAGTTAGTTTTGTAAAAAAGTAATTTTTGCAAAAATTAGATTTAGTTTTCATAAATTTTCATCCATAAAATATAATAATATAATCTGTAAAAAATGACAAGTTATACTAAAAATAGTGTATAGCAAAAAATAAACAATAGAAAAAATTCGCAACATTTTTTACAAAATATGGGGAATAAATGTATAGATGAAAAAGATGATACAAAGAATAAAAAAATCGAAAGTAGTTTAAAATTATATAAACTTAAATTTGTAGTGATTAAAGCATTATAATAATTATTTCAAAATAGCTTGTAATACTTTATTGATCCATTTATTTCAATTGTAAATTATACTTAGTCTTAATAGTAACAGAAAATTTGAAAAAAATGATAAAAAAAGTAAAAAATATTGAAAAAATTTATGAAAATATGTTAAAATTATACATATAGAGAGTAAATTTTTAAGAGGAAAGAATATTATGGAAATAAATACACGTGAAAACAGCATAACACTACACACAAGTAATGTTATAGTTTTTTTTACAGTTAGTTTTACAAAAATTGTAAAACATGGAAAAAATAGAAATAGATACAAGTTAACATAAGCTAGCTTAAAGCAATAATTGTTTTAAGCTGGCTTTTTGCGTATAAAATTAAGTTTTAAATATAATGTGTGGAGAAGTAAATGGAAATATATAGGAATGATATAAAAAAAATAAATAATAAAAATAATAAAAATAATAATGATAATTTTACAAAACTAACTCAAAGATATGGT
>HF991989.1:117-1172 GCA_000433135.1 Clostridium sp. CAG:921 | reverse complement strand
TTTAAAAAATTCTATAAATTTAAAACCTTTAATTTGTAATTTTTTAAATTTCAAATATAATATTTTTTTATTTTTTAAAAATTTTTAATTATAAATCTGAAGCAAATTTTATTTTGTAAAAACTTTGCACAAAATTTTTCTATATCTTTTTTCATATATAAAATATTTATATTAAATATAAATCTACAACATTAAAAATATGGCTATTCCCCCTACTCTACTTATTTTTATGGAAATTAATAATTATATATTTAATTCTACATTTTTTCCATCTGATAGTGTGATTCATTTTCTCCATAAACAGAAAAACCTAATCGTTCATATAATTTCTTTGCAGGACTATTTTTAAAAACTTTTAATTTGGTTTTTAAACCTTTTTGTTTATTTTTAATTAACAGATTATTCAATATATCTGTTCCAATTCCTTTGTTTTGATATTCCTTGTTCAAGCTAATTTCACTAATGTAGGATTCTCCTTTATATGACTCATCAACGGCAAAAATACCAACATCTTTATTTTTTATAACTATAATATTATATTCTCCCAAATAATTTTTTAGAGTATTATAATACATTTCTTTTCTTTCTTCTTCGTTCCATTCAAAATATTCTTCAATATATTTCTTGAAATTTTTCTTTTTTAAATCAAATATAAAATCAAAATCATCTATTGTCGCTTTTCTAAAATAATATTCTATGCCAATCATAAATTTCACTCCTATTTATAAATTATCAATATACTTAAAAACTTCATCTAAAGAATATGTTTTGTTTAATTTTATATCATCTAAACCATGTTGTAATTTATTTTTCAAATCTTCCTTATCTTTAATTATTATACTTTCTGGAGCACTCTCATAATCTAACATATTATTTACCTCCAATTTTATTCATTATTCAAAAAATTCAACACTAAATCTATAATTATATCTTTTTCTTTTGGATTTGATTCAGCAATTAGCAAAGTAAGAGTCGTTAATGTATTATTATCAATTACTTGTTTACCGTTTTTATATAATATTCCGTAAAAATTTAGAAAATATATAAACAAAGTT
>HF991989.1:0-92 GCA_000433135.1 Clostridium sp. CAG:921 | reverse complement strand
ATATATAAACAAAGTTGCTGCAATTCTTTTATTGCCATCTGCAAATACATGATTTTTTACTATTAAATATAAGAAATTTGCTCCTTTTTCTT
>HF991988.1:34595-34824 GCA_000433135.1 Clostridium sp. CAG:921 | reverse complement strand
TAAATAATGCATATCCAGATAAGTATAAGCCGTGGCAGTTTGCTAATGTACCAAATTCATATTGGACAAAAGAGACAGCAGCTGAGGCAACTAGATGGCTTATAGAGGAAAAGCTGAAGTGGTCAGAGGAAGAACTTTTGAAAAAATTAAGCACAAAAACATTTTATGATAATGGACTTATAGGAATGCTTAACAATGTTTTTGATAGTAGCCCATATGCAGCCATAAA
>HF991988.1:29378-34449 GCA_000433135.1 Clostridium sp. CAG:921 | reverse complement strand
TTTGATGTAGTTATAAGGACTTTTAACTTGTTTATGAATAAATAATAGAAAGATTTTAAACTAATCAATATCTATATCAATTTCAAAATTTTCATCTATATTAGTTACAATATTTTCTTTAAGTAATTTATTTTCTTCGATTCTTTCAATTTTTCCATTAAGAAATGAATGAATATTTAATTTTTCTCCACAATAGTATAGTGTACCGTACATAGCATTTTCTAATATTGGATAGTCTCTAAATTTTTTGCATTCATTTATTCTTGTAATTATATTTTTGTTTCCAAGTTTTAGATTATTTTTTTTAAGAAAGTATGTAGTTAATACGTTTTTTATTGCTCCACTTCTGTATTTTACGTATGAAGTAATTTTATTTTCGTTAATAGAAAAACATTTACCATGCCAAAATATTTCACCTTTTTTGTATATTTGGTTGAAATGATAAAAAAAATACTGTGAAAATACTGAAATAATTTCATTTGAAAAATATTCATTTTCAGTTTGAATTTCATTTAAAAATTTTTCTGGATTTTGAACAATAAAGCTTATTTCATCCGTTCCAAAAAGGCAATAACAATCATATTTTCTCGAAATTGAAGAAGCAATAATTTCAAGTGAATGTGAGAAGCTTCCTACATTATTTGCTAAAAAATTAATATTTTCATCTTTTGTGACATCTTTACCATCCAGTCTAATTACAAGTGTTTTTGTTTTGCTTATTTGCATAGAATATTTCTTTTGAATTTCATAAAAGTAATTAATCCACATATAACCTCCAAAATAAATAAAAGGTAGGAAATCATCCTACCAGTACGTAGAAAAATTTTCTATAATATAATTCATGGATATGTTCCATTACAAAATACTACGTACATAAAATATACTATCATAAATCTTTTTACTTTTCAATAGTTATGTATCTGATTTTATGAAATGACTCGGACTATTTTCTAAAAGTAGATTGTCAGATAAAAAATATCAAGATGTTTTAAATAAGTAGATAGCAATTTTAAGTAAGTGAAGAATTTGATGTCGTTTTTAAAATATCATTATTGCAACTACTAAAATAGATTTAATCATTTACATATTTTAAAAGAAATCTTTAACAATAATTTTTCTTTCTTTTGATTTGCTTATTTTTTTGTTAAACACCAATAATTAATTTAAATATAATTAACACTATAAAAAAGAAAACATATACTATAAATGGAGGTAATACTATGTACAATTTTAAAGTCGTAATAGATGCAGGACATGGTGGTGAAGATCCTGGTGCTGTCGCAAATGGAGTAAAAGAAAAAGATCTAACACTTATGATTTCAGAGTATATGTATGAAAAATTTTTAGAAAAAGGAGTGGATGTTGTACTTACTAGAAGTACTGATGAAACACTTTATCCATCAAATAGGGTAAATAGAATTTTAAATGCATTTGGAGATGGCGAAGATGTAATAGTAATATCAAATCACATTAATTCTACATCAACACCAAATAGCTCAGAAGGAGCAGAAGTTATATATGCACTAAGAAATGAATCTACACTTGCAAACAACATATTAAAAGCTCTTGAATCTCAAGGTCAAATTACAAGAAAGGTTTATCAAAGGGCATCAACAACTAATCCAAACAAAGATTACTATTTTATACACAGAGAAACTGGAAATACTGAACCAATTATTATAGAATATGGATATATAAATAATGAAAAGGATTTACAAAGAATACAAGAAAATTATAGAAAGTATGTAGATGCTATTGTAGATTCTATTATTGCTACTAAGTCAAATAAAAAATATACTAAAGATTATTTGGTAAAGCCTGGAGATAGTTTATGGAGCATTGCTAATATGTATGGTACTACAGTAATTGAACTAAAAGCTTTAAATAATCTCCAAAGCGATATATTGAGCGTAAATCAGGTATTAAAAGTTCCTGTAATTGATAATGTATCAGATATATTTGGTATAACATATATAGTAAAACCTGGGGATAGTTTATGGAGCATTGCAAATAAATATGGGGTTAGTGTTGCTAGTTTAAAAAGTTATAATAATTTAAAAAATGATTACATAATGATAGGTCAGTCTTTGCACATTCCATTAAGTAATGAAAATAAATTATATGTAGTTGAAAAAGGAGATACACTTTGGATGATTGCTAAGAACAATAATACGACTGTTGAAAAGATAAAAGCTCTTAATAACTTAACTAATAATTATATATATGTTGGTCAAGTTTTAAAATTAAGATAAATATATTAAGTAGATAAAAAATGCCTAGGTACGTATGAAAAGCGTATCTAGGCATTAAGTATACAAAATTTAATAACTTAAAATAGGTTTTTTGCAAATTCCAACCTCAACTTTTAGGTTTGGAAAAGCTTTAATTAACTCTTCTGGATGAAAAATATCTCTGTTTACAAATCTACTAAGAAAGCTTGTATTATTACCATCTTTATCAGAAATGTATACGTCAGCTTGTGTTTCTACTAAAATGCTAAGCTGAACAAATTTATTACTAGTCATGTCACTTAAATGAAGTGGCTTAAATTGCCTAATAGTTGTAATCAGGCATTTAGGATAGTAATTAAATCCAGAAAGTTCCTGAGTAAAGTATACTTCCTTAATATCATATGCTCTAAATGACGATACTGCCTCATCGTCATCTACAGATAAATAGAGTAGTTTTTTTAGCTCATCGACTGCCGTACTTTTTGTTCCAAGATCTACACGCAGTCCACCACTAAATACCTTTTTTACAAGAGGTTTTGATGCTGAAAGTGTATTCCTTGAATTTAATTCAACAAGTGAGTCTTTAATCTGGCACTCTTTGTAGAGTAGATGGACATGTTTATTTAGCTTTAAATGAGTGTAAACTCCATCTTTTTCAAACGGCAGATTCCTAACAGTTTCTTCGCAAGAATATGTATCAAATAACATATGTTGCCCTCCTTCATATTTATTTATAGAGTATTATTTTTTACTTAGAAAATTTTATCAAATTTTTATGTAAATGTCAATACATATATTGATTTTTTATGTAAAACCACAAACTAAAATATGCTTTAATTTATACTAATTAAGCAATAAGTAGTTAAATAGAATTCATGCTTATAAAATATTAACTTATAGTGTTAAATATGTATTACTGTTTTACTGCATATGAAAAATAATATAAAATTGAGTGAAGTGCTTGTAAATATCGTTGTAGTAGGATTTAATAAATATATGATATATGAGATATGAGATATGAGATATATAATATATATAATATATATAATATATAACAATTTAAAGAGCATAACACTTTATTTATTGAAAGTGTTATAACGTATGAAGTTATTTGTTAAAAAAGCAAAACACTTTTTAATTATAAAAGTAGTATAATTGTAAAAATATATAGTTAGCTTTATTAAAAAAATATTTTTTATAGTTGATTTTATTTTTACGATACTATATAATATTAATGTAGTATATAAAAAACAAGGGGTTGATACAATTGAATAAAAATTTAGAAAAATATTTAGAAGGAAGAAATAAGATTATAATAATCTGTTTTGGTGTAACAGCTTTGCTTATTATAATATGGATAGCTGTAATTCTTATTAAAGATGCAATAGTAGCTCAAAAAAAGAAAGAAGTTGCAGCTAAAATTCAGCCATGGATGACTGCTTTGACACCAGTTAGCCTAGCTAGTTTAACTGATGGATATGCAATAAAGCTAGGAGATTCATTTTATAGTTTACCTATTATTGATCAAAAAAATAATAAGAACTTATATTATTATAATAATCCAAATAAAGATTATGATACAGTATATGTAAAAGATGATAAGCAAGTCCCAATACTTGATATAAGTACATCTAATACAAATTTTGTATATAAGGGATCTGTTTTGCCAAATAACTATCAATTAAAAAGTATGAGAATAAATGTAAACTATTCTGCTGGAATTGTACTTGATAGTAATAATACTATTATAGCTTTAATTGGAGAAGATTACGATAGTAAAAAATATCTTGGTTATAGATGCGAAGTTCTTACTAATGATTCTTTGAAGATTTTGGATGGTGAGGTTTATATAACAGATGCTACTAAACCTATGAAGGTAGCTTTTATAAAAGGAACTTTATACAATGAAATAGTTATTAAGTCTAAATTTTTAAAAGGAGATTTGTTTGAACCAGTTTCTAATGGTAAGAAGTTTATTAACCTAGAAATTACAAGTAATTCATATGCTAAGGTACTTCTTACAGAAGAAAAATATTTACCTGCAGGTTATTATTTATTTCAAAAGGATTCTAAAAGTAGATATGTAGTAAAGCTATATAACTCAGATGATTCTCTTAATAATATTGCACTTAGTGATCAAACTTTACAAGAAAATTTATTAAAAAAGCAAAAAGAACTTAGCATTGTTGCAAAAAATAAAAAATTAGACTTTAAGTTTTTAATAAAGGCTGGCATAGATGTTAGTTCAGTTACATACACAGATCAGGCAAATAAAGTAGGTGATTATCAAATAGCTGGTCTTGGTGATAAAATTAGATTTGATAAGGACTATGAATTTACATATGTCGCAACGCAGTATTATGGTGGAAAAAGGTATTATCTTGGTACTATAACGCTTTCAAATAAAAAAGAAAAAAATAGTGCTGTAATTGATGTAGCTATTGAGTATGCTGATTACGTTTCTTGTTATGATTATCTAGATTATAGGTTAAATACATATGTTGAGGATAAAAATGAAAAAGAGATAATATATAATGAATATAGTGATCTTTCAAACTTTAAAGGATTTACTGCAGTAGTTACTGAAAATGGTCAAAAACAACAAAAAGTAATTGAATAATTATTGCTAAAACAGTATTAAATGTTAGTATATAATTATTATATGTAAAAAATATGTTTTAAAAGCAAGAGTAAGACTTACATTTTATTTTGTACGTCTTACTTTTTTGTATATAATAAATTAGTTTTAGAACTTTTATATATGTTATAATAGGTTTTTGCAAAATTTTAGTTAAATAAAATGTTAAATATAAAATTTTTAATTGAAAAGTTGTATTTGT
>HF991988.1:15755-29355 GCA_000433135.1 Clostridium sp. CAG:921 | reverse complement strand
GAAAAGTTGTATTTGTGTAGAATATTTTGTGATTTAATGTTATACTTGTTGTGTGAGGTGTATATATGTATGAACAAAAAAGAAATTGAGGAATTAAATGGATTTAAAGAAATGAGAATTGTTGATAATTTTTATCAAACATCAAGTTTTTTTCCTATGCCAACAACTCAGATTGGTACTTTAAATGAAAATGGGAAGACTAATATAGGTTCGTATTCGTTATGCTTTCCATATTACATAGCAGGAAGAGATTATTATGCAATGATACTTTGCTGTAGAAATACTTCTAATACTGCAAAAAATATTTTAAGGACTGGCAAATGCAGTATTAATTTTATAACTGATTCTAGAAAATATTTTAAAGAGGCTGTAAGACTTGGATATCCAGGTGAAACAACAGATGAGAAAATGGCAGATACTATATATACGTTAGTAGATGGGAAAAGCGCTAGAGAAAATACATCTGAAAAATTTCCACAAATTATATCTGATGCTTTTCAAGTATTTGAATGTACTTGGGTAAAAGAATTAGATAACGCGCAAGATGATACCGTAAAAGAAGAATATTTTCCGCCATTTCATCAATTTAATGGGATAACTAGTAAATATGGAGCACATTTTATATTAAAAATTGATCATATTTTAATGAAACCAAAATATTATGATGCTATTATAAATGGTGTAAAAGCAAGTAACTTTCCAAATGTTCCTGTCGATTATGGTTACCGTGATAATAAAAATTTTTGGTATACAAAATTTAGAAGACCAATTGCTGAGCCAATACCTGCAAGTAAAGGGATAAGTTTAGATACTGTAAAATACGCTGCATCAAGAATTGATCCAAATATAAAATTTACGGATGAGGCATGTATGAAACTTATAAAAGTGCCAAGAGTATTTCTAAATACTGTGCTTAAGGGATGTGTTTCATGGGCAAAAGAAAATAATGTAAGTTTAATTACTGAAAAAGAAATGCAAATAATACAAGATAAAAGGAGTCAAGAAAAAAATAATTAGCAATATGATAGATTATGATATTTATATTTTAAGTTGATTCCCTATTTTTTCAAACTTGTAATATTTTATAATATGTGGTATTATATTTATAGTAAATAGCAGTCTTTGCTATTTGAAAGGAAGAGATTGGATGCTAGGAATAAACGTTGATTTTAGTGGAATGGATAAGTTTGTTAAAAATGATGAACTAATGCAAAATATATATAAATTAAATAGTGCTCATGGTAAACTAGAGCAAAGAAATGGGTTAGGAGCAGAGATGCTTGGATGGATGGATTTACCTACTAATAGAGATGAAGAAGAAATAGAAAGAATAAAAGCGTGTGCTAAAAAGATTCAACAAGAGTCTGACGTTTTTGTTGTAGTTGGAATAGGTGGATCATATCTTGGTGCTAAGGCTGTTATTGATCTTTTTACTTCTACATTTAGTAATCTACTTACAAGAACAGAAAGAAAGTTTCCTCAAATTATATTTGCGGGAAATAATATGAGTGCAAAGTACTTAAGAAATTTAGTAGAGTACTTACAAGATAAAGATTTCTCTATAAATGTTATATCAAAGTCTGGAACTACTTTAGAACCAGCTATAACGTATAGAACTTTAAGAGTACTTTTAAGAGAAAAATATGGGATACGTGGTGCTGCTGAAAGAATTTATGTAACTACAGATAAGCAAAAAGGTGTGTTACATGATATTGCTGTAAAAAATGAATATGAGATGTTTGTAGTACCAGATAATGTTGGTGGAAGATTTTCTGTACTTACGGCTGTAGGTCTTTTACCAATGGCTGTTGCAAATATACAAATTGAGGATTTATTAGATGGTGCTCAGTTTGCTTCACACGTATATAGTGAAAGAAAAATTGAAGATAATGATGCATATAAATATGCACTTTATAGGTATGTATTACATAATTATAAAGGGAAAGATATTGAAATTTTATCTAGTTATGAGCCTGAGTTTCAATATTTTATAGAGTGGTTTAAGCAATTATTTGGTGAGAGTGAAGGTAAAAACGGTAGAGGAATTTATCCTAGTGGTGCTAACTTTACTACTGATTTACATTCAATGGGACAATTAATACAAGATGGCAAGAGAAATATTTTTGAAACTGTTTTAAATATTAAACTAGATAGGAGTTTTATAAAATTACCTGAGTTAGATGGTGCATGTGATAATCTTGATTATCTTGCTGGAAAGGATATAGACTATATAAATAAACAAGCATTTAAAGGAACATTGAAAGCTCATATTGATGGCGGTGTCCCAACTACTGTTATAACAATAGAAGATTTAAATGAATATAATATTGGTCAGCTTATATTTTTCTTTGAAAAAGCGTGCGCAATCTCTGCTTATATGGAAGATGTAAATCCTTTTAATCAACCAGGTGTTGAGGCTTACAAGAAAAATATGATGGAGCTATTAAGAAATGGAAACTAAAGAAAATTCATTAAAACATAGTGGAATAAGTAGTTTTGAATTAAAATTAATCGCTCTTATTTGTATGATAATAGATCATGTAGGATATTATTTTGTAAATAGTATTTCTGTTAATATGTATACAGCATGTAGAATAATAGGCAGGATATCAATGCCTATTTTCTTGTTTTTAATAGTTCAAGGATACATTCATACAAGAAATTTTAAAAAATATATAATAAGATTATTATTTTTTGCATGTATAACACAGTTTGCATTATTTTTGTGTGAGTTCATTGGCATAGAAGTAATGCAAAAAATTAATACGTACAACATATGTTTAAGCTTTAATATACTATTTTCTTTTGTATTATGTTTGTTTTTTTTAAAACTATTAGATAGTGTTTTATTTGAAAAATATTTTACTAAAGATAGTATCGAAAAGAAAGTTAAATCTGATAATAATATAAAAGATAAGGATAGAAACGAAAATATAAAAAAAATCAAAAATAAAAAGGTAAGTAAGTATATTAAAAGGGTAATTTATATTCTTTTAATGATTAGTATATTTTTTATAATGGAAACGTTAGACTTTGATTATGGGGATAGTGTAATTATATTAGCATCAGTTATGTATATATTAGAACTTGCAATAGAAAAAGGATATATTAGAAGAAAAGGCATGATTAATTTACTCATTCTTGTTATAATTTTTTTAATATTAATTAGAAAAGACTATTTTTTTATTACAATATTTTCTATTTTACCAGCATTTATACTTATATTTTATAACGGTAAACTTACAAATTTAGAAATTAATAAAAAGTTTGATAGCACTTTAAAATATTCGTTTTACGTGATGTTTCCACTTCAACATTTTGCATTATATATGATTTCACTTATTATTAGGTAGATAGTAAAAAGATATACTTTAAATTGCTAGCTTATAACAAAACTAGTTCACATAACCTATTTACAAAACTTGATTATTGTGGTATAATTTGTATATCACAGTAATTTTTTTGTGACTTCGTACATAAGAATAATAGTATAAAAGTCCAAAGGAGGAAAACGTTAATGGAAAGTTATGTTGAAAATAATAGTTTACAAATAGGTGGTAGAATAGTTGAAACTCCTATATTTAGTCATGAAATCTATGGAGAAAAGTTTTATAAGTTTATAATTGAAACAAAAAGACTTAGTGAATATTTAGATAGGCTTCCAGTTATAATATCAGAAAGATTGATTAACCTTAGTGACTTGACCGATGGAACAATTGTTAAAATTTCTGGGCAATTTAGATCATATAATAAGGCAAGTGAAAATGAAGGTGGAAAGAGTAAATTGTTACTTTCTATATTTGCTAAAGATATTGAAATTGTAACAAGCGAAGAGGTACTTACATTAAATGACACTACTTTGATTGGCTATATTTGCAAGAAACCTGTTTATAGAAAAACGCCACTTGGAAGAGAGATTGCAGATGTACTTATAGCTGTTAATAGATCGTATAGAAAATCAGATTATATTCCTTGCATATTATGGGGAAGAAATGCTAAGTTTTGTGAAACTCTAAATGTTGGATCTATGGTTGAACTTGGAGGAAGAGTTCAATCACGTGTATACGAAAAAAAGTTAGAAGATGGAAGTAGCATAACTAAAGTAGCATATGAAGTGTCTGTTTCTAGATTTCTTGAAGTTAAAAAAGAAGAAAACGCAAAAGATAATGATGAAGAATAAAAAATATATGTAAAGAGGCTTGCTAGTTGCAGGTCTTTTTATTATTTATTTAAAAGTAGAAGTGGATTAATTGTTTTGCTATTTTCATCAAAAATAGTAAGATGTAGATGAGGACCTGTAGTGTATCCATTTAATACACCATTTGATAAATATTTTGGACCAACTTTGCCAATAATTTCACCTTGCAGTACGTGTTTTCCATTTGATACTAGAAAATCTTCGCTAAGGTGTGCATAAAGACTTTTATATCCATTTGCATGTAAAATAGTAACACAATTTCCATATCCATTTAAAAATCCTGCATGTATAATTACACCAGAAGCAATAGCATATACGTAGTTATTTTGAAATTCACCAAAATCTATGCCATTATGAAAGTTTTGCTTTCCGTAAAGTTCTCTGTATCCGTAATTTGAAGTAATGTATGTTGCTTTACATGGATATGTATATGTAGGACTTTTTACATTTGAATTTGCATCTTTTGTTAGAAAATTAGAAGTTGAATTAGAAGAAATAATAAAAATGTATGATACAATAAAAAACAATAGAACAAAATTAAATTTTTTTAACATTAACTCACCAATACAATTTTAACAAAATTTAAAAGAAAAGTCTAGTGGTATTTTTAAGTTAAATATATAAATTTTGTTGGTTTAGACTTTTTATATATTTTATAATTATGAAAAATGTATATTTTTTGAATATATGTAAAAAATATTACTAATTTATAATTTTAAAGTATTATTTTAAAATTATGTAAAATTAAAATTTGTTAAACATTATAAATATTGAAAATGTAATAAAAATATGAAAATATATAAAAAGATATTGAAAAAATCAAAAAAAATTGATATAATGAAGTTATGGTAGTTTAAGGAGGGAATCTTATGAAGAAAAGTAAGAAAATATTGCTTGCTATAATACCTGTAGTATTAGTTTTGTTAGTAGTTTCTACTAATGTATTTGCAGTAAGTGACATGTTTAATATGGATAGTTTAAATAATGCTGTATCCGGCGGTTCTGCTAGTACTAATGCTACTAATGCTGTACAAGGTGTTTGGAAGACTGTTCTTTTAATATTACAAATACTTGCAGTAGCTGCAATAGTTATAGCTGGTGTTAGATATATGTTTGCTTCTGCAGATGCTAAAGCTGATATTAAAAAACAAACTATTACTTTAGTTGTTGGTGCTGTTTTAGTATTTGGTGCTTCTGGTATTATAAATATGATTACAAGTATTTCTAATGACTTAACAAGTACAACAACACCTAGTCAGGGTCAATAAACTGAGTATCAAAAAGTATGCTAGTTTTAGTGTACTTTTTCTTTTTTTATCAAAATTTGAAAAATATTATTGAAAAAATATATAATTTAGTGTATTATATTCTTAGGAGGAGATTTTATGAATAAGAAAATAATAAAAACTATATGTTTTGTAATACCAGTTGTATTAGTGTTACTTGTTGTATCAAATAATGTGTTTGCATTTAATCAAATGGCTGTTGATAAAATAGACTCAGCTCTTCAAAATGCTGCACCACCTGCTAGCGCTCAAAGTAGTATATTAAAGGTATGGGGAACAGTACTTTTGATATTACAAATTTTATCAGTAGCAGCAATAGTTATAGCTGGTATAAGATATATGTTTGCTTCAGCTGATGGTAAAGCTGATATAAAAAAGCAAACCATTGGTTTGATGGTAGGAGCAGTACTTGTATTTGGTGCATCTAGTATAATTGGTTTGATAACAAATATTACAAGTGATATTACTGCTAAACCTGAGCAACCTAAAAAAACTGATGAGCCAGCTAAAAAAACTGGTGGGTAAGATAATGCAAGAAGGAAATTAAGGCTTATAAGAAAATGGTTGAAAATTAATTTGATTTGCATACATGGTTAGTGTATAAATTGTTTTGAAAGGAAAACGTATAGGTTATATTGATATTATGAAAAGAGCAAATGTTTTAGGTGTTATTTTTATGGCTTTAATATTAATTAGCTGTATAATTAATGTTACGTATGCTAGTGGAGAATTTACCGTTGATAGCATAGATAATGAACTGAAGGACACTGATATTTCTGAAAGTAAAGCAGCGCAAAGTGTAAAAAAAATTTGGGGCACTATCTTACTTGTTTTGCAAGTTTTAGCAGTTGCTGCTTTTTGCTTTGCTGGTGTTAAATATATGTTTGCATCTGCAGATACAAAAGCTAATTTAAAAAATAAAATGGTTGGACTTATGGTAGGAGCAGTACTTGTGTTTGGCGCTACTGGAGTAATAAACTTGATTGTTGCGATAATGAGCGATGTCGCACCTACTGTTAAGTCATAGCTTTTGAGATTTAGATGTAGAATTTTTAGCAATATTAATTATTTATTAATGTTGCTTTTTCTTTAATTAAGTATGCTATAAATTTTTTATGAATATTTATAAAGATTAGAAGCAATATGTTAAATTTATGGTATGCTAGAAGTTTGATTTTGATTGGGGGGAGTTAACTATATTGTTAACGTTTGTATGAATAAGAAAAATGGAATAATATTAGCTTTTTTACTTCTTTTTATAATAACTCTTAATACCACTTTTGCAAGTGTGTATACTGATAGAACTGCTCAAAATGATAGAATAAATTATCGTGTTGCTTTGAATAATATGCAAAAAATTTTAAAAGAATTAAATGTAAAAATAGAATTTGGTACAAAAATTTGTGATATTGGAGTGGCATATAATGAATCAAGTGGTCAAAATTTTGGAGATTGGGTAGATTCTATGTTAAAAAATTGCCCAGAGGATGAAAGTAAGGTGATGGAATATTTTAATGGAATTATAAGTATTACATTTGGTTATGCTGATCAGTACGCTTCTGAAATAAATGGCATTAACGGTGATAATATTCCATCAAAAGTTAGAAATTATGGCTCTAATATATTAAACGATATATCAAATGGAGCGTCAAAATTATCTGATTATAAGTTAAGAGATGATCAAAGAGATAAGTTGGTTGCTTTGGCCGACCAGATTCAAAATAGTAATAAAATTACTAATGCTGCTATTTCACAAGTAACTGGAATTAAGCTATATACAAATAATAATAAATTAGCAAAATCATTGTCTGAATGGACTTTGGAACAGATAGATAATAAAAAGCCTTTCTCATCTACCCTTAAACGATTAGCTGCTAGTGTTAAAGTTGCTGACGAAAAAGATGAGTATAACGATGAATGGTATGAAAATAGTGTACTGGCTGTTTTAAATGAGATTAATAGTGCACTTGGTAATACGGCTGATTCAAGTTATGATAGTAGCTTAATTTTAAACCCAGAAAAACCAGTAACTGCTCTAACTACTCCTGTGAAAAAAATAACTAAAATAATACTTTTGATATTGCAGGTTGCTTCGGTTGCAGGAATAATGTTGAATGGTATAATATACATGTTTTCTTCAGCTGATGCTAAGGCTGATATTAAAAAGAAATGTATAAATCTTGTTATTGGACTTGTAATTGTATTTGGTGCATCGTCTGTAATATCTATTGTAACTTCTATAGCTGGTGAGGTTATGCAATAAATAAATAAATATATAATAATGCTAGCGTGCGCTTTCGAATAAAGTGATGCTAGCATTATTTATTTCAAAAATATTTCAAAAGTATTGCAAAAATAAAACATTTTTGATACAATTAGTAAAATTAGTCATTATTATTATAAAAATGTGGACATTTTTTTTTCATTTTGATATAATTATATAAGATATTTAGGGGTGTTGTGATGAAAAAGTATGTATATAGGATTATTCCGGCTATCGTTATATTTTTTATAATTGGAAATGTTTATGCAGCATCGAGTGATGATTTTTGGGGGGCTGCTACAAAGTGGTTTAGCGATGTTAATACTAATGATTATAATGAAAATACAAGTTACATTGTAGATGAGTTTACATCAATGATTAGAACTATTGGAACTGCTGTTATAACATGTGTTACTATATTTTTAGGAGTAAAATATATATTTGGATCAGTAGAAGCAAAAACTGATGTAAAGGAAGGACTTGTAACTTTATTTGTAGTATGTATATTTTTCTTTGGTTGGAGTTCGATATCTAATTTATTATTTCCAGGAAATAGATTTATTTTCATTAAGGACAGTGATACGTCTTATACTTCAATTGTTGGTAGAATTTTTGAAACAGTTACATACATATTACAATTTGCTGTACTAATAGCAGTTATATATGTTGGAGTTAAATATATTTTTGCAGGAGCAAATGGAAAGGCAGATTTAAAGGCTAAGGCACCTATTTTCTTTATTGGAATAATATTAGCATTTTGTTCTACGACTGTACTGACGTATATATCTGATTTAATAAATAATACTTTGAGGTAATAAAAAGAGTTTGATTTTTTGAGGTGATTGATATATGGGAAAAAGTTATTATGTACCACGTAGTGTTAAGGGTGAATCTAGAATTCTTATAATTTTTACTTTACGTTCATTTGTGTTTACGGCGGTGTTTGGAATAATTGGATTTATGTTTGCAGAACTAATTTCAAGTATTATTTCAATGGGAATATTAGCAAAAGTAATAACCGCTGCATTATTTGGTGGCGTAGGATATGTAATTGGAGCAGTAAAAATACCTGATTCTCCAATAGTTGGGCCTTTTAGAAAGGCAAGTGGAGAGTATATATATGCAATAATATGGAGATTTTTTACTTTTAAAGGAAGAAAAAAGATATATATATATAATTACGATAGAGGTATGAAAAGCAGTAAGCAAGAAGGACAAGAAAATACAGAAGATAAAAAAAGTACTATAAATAAGTTATTAAATTTAGGAGGAGAGTAAATATGGGAAGTGCTATTGTTTTACCATTAGTTTTATTAGGAGTAATCGCAGTATTTACCGTAGTATTTTTAATAGTAACAAATAAACAAAAGAAAAGTGTTGAAGCAAAAGAAAAATCTAGTAATGGTGTTAAAGCTTCAAATACAATAAAAAATAAAAATGATGATATAAAAAGAGATGATGTCTTTAAGTTCATGGAATTTGATAAAATAGTAGATAACATGATTGTACAAAAAAATGGTGCAAGATATACCATGGCGATTAAGTGTAAGGGTATAAACTATGATCTTATGTCAGATGTTGAACAAATGGCAGTTGAGGAAGGATTTATAACCTTCTTAAATACATTAAAATATCCAATACAGTTTTATGTTCAAGCACAAAATATTGATTTAAAATCTGCAATTGCAAAATATAAAAATAATATTTCTGGAATTAAAGAAGAATATGAACAAATAGATCATGAATATACTAAGATGCTAGAAAGATTTGATACTACTGAAGAAGAATTAAGAGGAATTGAAAGTGAAAGAAGCAAAGTACTAAATGTTTATGAATATGCATCAGATATTATAAATTACGTTGAAAGAATGAGTCTTAATAAGAATTTATTACAAAGAAATTTCTATGTATTAGTATCATACAATAAATCTGAAATTGCAGCAGGAGATAAATTTTCAGATGCTGAAAAAGAAAGTTTATGCTATACAGAACTTTTAACTAGATGTCAAGGAATAATAAATTCACTTGCCTCTGCATCAGTAGAAGGTAAAGTTTTAAATTCTAATGAATTAGCAGATCTATTATATACTGCATATAATCGTGATGATAAAGGTATCATGAATGTAAGAGAAGCAATAGAATCTGGATTTTATAGACTTTATTCTACATCTGAAGATTCTTTTTACAAGAAAAATAAATTACTTAATGAACAGATTGAAAATGAAGCTAGAATTAAAGCTATTGAAGCTTTAAAAGATGCTATTAGAAATGGAACTTATTCATCATCAACTACTGATGCTTTGGATGTAACAGAACAAATTAGTAAAACAGCTGTTGAAATGATAAAAAATGAAAATTTACCAGAAGATATAAAAAATACAGCTAAGAAAACTATAATTGATGAGTATAAAGTTGCTAAGAAACAACTTATGGATCAAATTGTTGGAGAGCAAGATGCAATTTTAAACTCAGATACTGATAAACTTGCAAAAAGAGTTGAAGAAGTTGAAAAAAATCAAGAAATGCAGGCACCTAAATTAATGACTATGGAAGAGATTGCTTCAAATAACAATAGAGTGGATTTATCTAGAACAGATTTACTTGATAATCAAAATGTAACTTCAACGCAAAATGAAAATAGTAATAGTAATAATTTGAGTACTGATCAAGTAGATTATAACCAAAGAGATAGAGTTGGAATGGATTATGAAGATGATGAAGTTATAAGTGGTAATACTACTAATAATAATACATCTAATCAATACAATCAAAATTATAATTCTAATACTCAAAATGCAAATCTTTTTGACGATAGACTTAGTAGCGATGACGATGATGATGAGTTAATATAGATACTAGGAGGTTTTGATATATGAGTAAAAAAGAAAAGAAAGAGAAGAAAGAAAAAAAGAATAAAAAAGAGCAAAAGAGTGTCGCAGTTCAAGCACAAGAAGAAGCGCTTTTAACTAGTGAACAAGATTCTATTGATATATTGCAAACAAATAAGTCAACACTTCATGACTTACTTGCACCATCTGGTATTGATGCTACACATTATGATTACTTGGAAATATTTTCTAAGATATCTCGTTTTGCTAGAACATTTTATTTAACAACTATTCCTAGACAAGCTACATTTCCATATTTCTTATCTGGAATATATGAATTTGGTGATATCAATACGTCAGTATTTGTTACACCAATTTCAGAGTCTAAGTCACAAAATGATTTGAATAAACAAATAGTTGAGTTACAATCTGAAAGATATGTAGCACATGATAGAGGAGATATAAACAGGGAATCTATACTATCGACTAAGCAAGCAGAAGCAGAAGCTTTAAGAGATCAAATTGCTGCAGGATATAACAAGCTATTTGAAGCTACTATAGTTTGTACTTTGTTTGCATATAGTAAAGCAGAACTTGATAAAATGTCAGAAATTTTATCAATGGAAGCTTCTAAAACACAGCTTGGATTAAAAACTGCATGGGCACTTCAAGAAGAAGGTTTCAAGTCAAATTTACCTTTAAATAACAACTATATAACAAGAAAGCATACTTTTGATAGAGGTTCTATGGCTAATGTGTTCCCATTTGTAAATGCAGATGCTGGTATGGATACGGGTGNNNNAGATGCTGGTATGGATACGGGTGTTCCAATTGGTATGAATAAGCAAACTGGTTTACCACTTATATTTGATAATTTTAGTAGTACACTTACTAATTATAATATGATAATATTTGGTAAATCTGGTGCTGGAAAATCTGTTACAATCAAAACTATAATGGCACGTTCTGCTATACTTATGGGACATGAAAACTTAGTACTTGATGCTGAAGGTGAGTATGTTACAATGGCAGAAGTATTAAGAGGCATTAATATTGATATAAGCCCAAAATCTGATACAGTTATAAATATATTCGATGTTGAAACAGAAATAACAAAAGATGAAATTACAGGAAGAGAAAAATATGTATTAAATATTGAAAATAAAGTAGAAGATGTTACTCAAGCCCTACTTACAATGGCAAGAGGCTCTACAAAGTCAGAAGAGGTTAATGAGCTTACTAAACAAATTATTGCAGAAATTGTTGCAGAAGCATATGCTAAAAAAGGTATTACAAGTGATCCAGAGTCACTTTATACAACTAGTACTGGTGCAGAAATATCAAGAGTAAAGAAACTTATGCCAACAATTAGTGAATGGTATGATTTATTGCTTGAAAAGGCGGAATCTAATACAAATGATACATATAGATATCACTATGATTATTTAACAAAAGTTATGAGACAGTTTTGTAAAAAGTATAATGGTCAGATGGCTTACTTTGATGGACAGTCTACATATGATTTGCTAGATGGTTCTGCATTTATAAATATCAATATCTCACAGCTAGAGGAAAGATTTGCAAGACCGCTTGCACAGCAGATTCTTCTAACTTGGATATGGGAAAAATATGTTAAGAAAAACAGTGAGGACAAAACTAAGGCAAGATCAAGAAGAGTTCTTGTTGATGAGGCTTGGATGTTACTTGCATATCCTGAAGCAGTTGATTTTTTAAACACAATGGCAAGACGTGCTAGAAAAAGAAATGTATCTCTTACAGTTGTATCACAGAAATTCCAAGATTTCTATGAAAATAAAAGCTGTCAAGCAGTTTTAACATCTGCAGATACTAAACTTTTCTTAGCACAAGATAAATCAGAAATTGAATACTTAAAAGAAGTATTTAAATTAAGTGAAGGTGAGGCTGACTTCCTAATAACATGTTCACGTGGTGAAGGTCTAATAAAAATCGGATATTCATCAGCAGTTATAGCTATAAAGCCTACGCAAAGAGAGTTTGAATTCGTGGAAACTAATTTACAAAAACTAATAGAAATGAGAAGAAATAAAGGTGGTTAGATGAAAAATCTCAAAATTAAAACTTTTGTAGGAATTTTATTTATAACAATTATAATAGCTTCATTTGCTTCAAATACTGTATTTGCAGCAATAAATCATACTTATGGTGATACGGTTGTTGTATCAGATACGTCTCTTGATGAGAAGGCTGTAAATGCAGGATTAGTAGAAATATTTGCTCAAATGGTGTATTGGTTGGCTTCATGGATTGAATCTACAGTTGCTGATGCATTTGCAATTCTTACTGGTGAAAATGAGTTCCCATGGGCAGATAGAGTAATATTTAATAGTGTTGCTTTTTTGGATGTAAATTTCATAAATCCTGCTGATGGTTCTTTATTTAAAGAAGCAAGCGGATCAAATACAGCTCTTGCTACTGTAATAAAGAAGGTATATGGCAGTGTAATGACAATATGTATAGGCTTTCTTGGAGTAGTAGTCTCATTGATGGCAATTCGTCTATCTATTAGTATTATAGCTTCAGAAAAAGCTAAATATAAACAGGCAATAACTAGGTTTTCTATTGCTATAGTGATGCTTTTTTGTGTACATTATATAATTACTATAGTCTTTTATATAAATGAGAAGCTGGTTGAAACAGCTAGTTCAATATTGCTTGACACTATTCAGGAGCAATCATTATCGAATAATCTTGATTTGTCAGCTAAAATGAATTATGAGCAAACAGCACAAAACTTTATTGATGCAAATGAAAAGTCTGGCACTGTTTCTGTAGATAAGTTAAAAGAAAATATGTATGTAGTTGATCAATGTCCACAAGAGTATGTTAATTTGCGTAATAATATTGCCACTCACTTGCAAACAATAGAAGCATTTAAGTCATATGAAAATATGCGCGAATATGTAGTTTCAAATTATGATATCGCTGGTAGGTTGTTAAAAAGCTTATCTGGTACTAGATATAGTATTGCAAAGGGGAGTTCAGA
>HF991988.1:10033-15741 GCA_000433135.1 Clostridium sp. CAG:921 | reverse complement strand
AGTTCAGAAGAAGCGGAAGGCGACAACGATACGAAGCAAAGTGTTGGAGATGCAATTGTTAGACTAGCATTTGACATATGGGTTGTTAGTGGAAGAGAAGTAGGAACTGGGTATAAGGAAGTAAATTCAGATGCAACGATCACTTCATATAGAGATAAATATGTTAATGGATATGGAACCAAAGCTTTAAAAGTATTTAATAAGTATACTAATAGTACTTTATCAAAACAAATGCTTACAGTACGTGATTTAAGTAAAAATAACCTTGTATTTATATTTGATACTTTTACATACGACAAAAGAACCTTTGCAGCAAATTCTGGTGGTGCTACATGTGCGTCACATAATAGAATAAATCGAGAAGGAGGCATAGGATCATGGGGAGCATGTTATTACATTGGTGAAAACGGAAAAGGTGGAGAAAATATAGCGCATGTAACTCCATTTACTGATAAAGAAAAGTGTACTTTGAATTTTAGTATGATTGTTTCATCATGGAGAAGATATAAAGTTCCTTATTTTAATAAAATAATTAATTTATATAATGCATACTCTAGAACAAAAGATGATCCAAAGTACGTAAATCCTGATATATCAGATGAACCTATTGCAATAATTTCGTCTCTTGGCAGTTATTTTAAAAATGCAGTTTGGGGTTACGAAACTGAAACCGATGGTGATAATGTAGTTGTTACCGGTTGGGCACCTTCTAATTTTACAATATCGGGTGCTATAATATATGCTGTTTTTATATTTCAGTCGATTATGTTCTTTTTAGCATATATCAGAAGGTTTTTCTATGTAACTATACTTGCAATGTTTGCTCCAGTAGTAGTTATATATGATTTTTTAGTAAGGTCAATATCATAATTAAAGTGGGTGTTAGGTGATAAAATGAACAAAAATAACTTAAAAATACTTTGTTGTATATTTTTTATATGTATAGTAATATTTTCAGCATTTACGAATAGTTTGCAAGCTGCAATAAATGAATTGTATTCAGGCAATAATAATGTTGTTCTTGATGATGAACTTGATGAAAAAGCAAAAAATAGCCCACTATTAGAATGGATAGTTACAGGAATGTATTATGTAGCATGTTGGATTGAAGATGCAGTCGGATGGATATTTAGCCAGGTTACTGGAACTAATGAGTTTCCGTGGGCTGACAGAGTAATATTTAATGCTATTTCATTTTTGGATATAAACTTTTTAAATCCAGAACCAGGTTCTTTGTTTTTAGAACCTAAAAATTCTACGAGAACTGCACTTGCAAATGTAATCATAAAGGTATATGGATCAATGATGACACTTGCAATTGGATTCTTAGGCGTGGCAGTTGCTATTATGTCCATAAGATTAGCAATTTCAACTATTGCTTCGGAAAAGGCTAAATATAAGCAAAGCATAGTTAAGTTTTGTTCATCTATAGCGTTGCTTTTCTGTGTACATTATATTATAGCAATTGTATTCTACGTTAATGAAAGATTGGTCGAAACTGCAAGTACTATTTTGACAGATACTGTTTCTGAGTTAAGTTTGAGTAATAATTTGGATTTAAGCAATTCTTTAAACAAAGAAACGCTAGTTAGTTTATACCTTACTGCTAATAAACTTGAAGATTCCGGTGATTTTGATGATAAGGATGTTTTCTTTTTTACATATTTACAACCTTATAGTACGAGCTATAGTTCAACGATTAAAAGTTTAAAGGCGTCGGTTCTTCCTTTTAAAACAGTCTCTGAAGCATCTGATTATATTAGTAAGTACCCGGAACTAGCTGCTGACTTGATTAGAAAATTTCAAGATACCAGATATTCTCCTGCTTTTTCAAATGCTGAAACAGATTCGGAGATGAATTGGCTTGAAAGTTTTTTGAAAAATGAAGAAAACAGAAAAAAGCATGCAGTGGGTACGTTGGCTTTTGATATATGGCTTATACGTGGTGGCAAAGATAGTGGTGAAGAGGGAAAAGTAGCGGCTAAAAATTATATAGAAAGTGAGTTAAAGCCTTATTTAAAGATATTTGCTGATAAGACTGATGAAAAAATTGCCCAAGAATATATTGATGTGATAAAATCAAAAATTGTTTTTTCAAACAGTTATGGTGTTATTGATTCGTCTGTTATTAACTATCCTAGGATTATTTATGAATCAGGTTATGCAAGTTACAAGCCGGTTGCTGATGCTATAAGAAAGACTGATTTTAATTTTGTTTCATATTATTTTGATGTAGATTCACCTAGTGCTACAAGTGGTGCAGGAAAAGTTTCATATGAAGTTTTTTATGATCTTTTAGGTGGAATAGACAAAGATGGAAATATATTTGCAACAGACTGGGATAATGCTGTTGGTGCCATTCTTTTAGCAAATTGTGAGCATAAGAATGAAAGTGCAAAAAAGTGGGATGCTACAGATGATAGTCAAACTGAAGAAATTAGATTGATAATTGGTGAGAAAAAATATGTATATACCACAGATTTAGAATCAATAAAAAAACTTGTATCTAAATGGAGGTCTAATACTAGGACTGAGTATTATCAAAAAATATATAGCCAGTATACTCATTATGGAGTGAGCGAAAAAGACCCTGAATATAGTGAAGTATCTAGTGAAGATTCTACATTTTCAATAATTACAACATTAGCCACGTATTTTAAAGATGCAGTTTGGGGATATGATGTTAACTCTAATGGTGAAATCGTTGGTTGGAGACAAAATAATTTTACAGTTTCAGGTGCTATAATATATTGTATATTTTTGTTCCAATCATTAATGTTTTTTTTAGCATACATAAGGAGATTTTTCTATGTTACTATATTGGCGATGTTTGCTCCTGTTGTTGTGTTATATGATTTCATGTTTGGATCACATTAGAAAGTAGGTGTTTAATTTATGAAAAAAGATGTTTTTTCAGTTTGGTTAAAAGAGTTTTGTTCGTTAGTATTTACTCAAACTGTACAAGCTTTTTTGCTTGCCATTATAATGTCTGTAGTGTTATATATGGCAAATGATGGAGGAGAGCAGCAGTATTCCGGTAATTCGGTATCAGCTGTATCAATAATAGCTATAATAGCACTTTCAAGTATTTCAAAAATTGAGTTGCTTGTAAAGAAAATATTTGGTGTTGAATCTCAGTTTGGTGATCCAGCTATGAAAAATGGTGTGAAATCATTTAGTTCTGGGATAGCAGCTGGTATGGCTACTATTAATTTAGCAAAAAGACCGGCTGATAACTTGAAGAAGTTTGTTGGAGGTATCAAGGATATTAGAAGTAGTAACATGGATATTGCTAGAATAAGAAAAAGGACTTCAAGAGATTTACTTGTAAATAGTAGAAAAGAAAATGAAGCATTGCTAGCTGCTAAAAGTGATAAGAAAGATGTACCTGATGATCAGTTGTCTAATCCTATTGAAACACAACCAACATTGATTCCTGGTGGATCCCAACCTGGTTCTGGTCCATATTATTCACAAAAAGAGAGAGATCGTCAGACATATTCAAGAACATATGATACTAATGCAAATAAACAAGTTGCTAGTGGTGTTAATGATCTGCCAGGTAGCGGAGTTCAAAATGGTGTTGCTTCTGGATCTACATCTGGTGTTACTACAGGTATTGGATCTAATTTAGCAGAACATAATATATCTACAATTGCAAACGCTCAATTAACAGGAAATATATCAACAATTCAAGGTATTTCTGGTGGTGTTAGTGGACCTATTTCTGGTGGTGTTGGAAATATAGATGCACCTAATGCTAGAGTCGAGGGTGGAAAAGATAGTTCAGGTAAATCTTCTAAAGTTTCATTACTTGATTATGAAGAGAAGAAAAATGCAATTATGGATAAATATGAAGACGCTTTATCAGAAGCAAAGAAGAAAAGAAAGAAAGCTATTACACAAACTGCATCTGGAGTTACAGAAACACTTACGGGTGGATTTGGTGCCCTTTCTGGTGCTACACTTAAAACTGTAATAGATCTTGCACAAGGTGATGCATCTTTAACTTCTACAATTAAAGCAGGTATTACAGGTGCAGGTATTGGTGATATAGTTGGAGAGAAAGTTACAACAGCTGTTTCAAATGGATTAAGTGCAGGCAAAAACCTTGCAACAGGTAATACTAGAGGAACTAAAATGGAAAAAATTAAAAATGAAACTATTCAAAATATAACTGAAGCAAAACATTATGATGCTGCTAACAACAATATTATTAATAATAATCCATCTATCCTAAAAAATGAAACTAGGTACGAGCGATCATCGGCAGAACGTCCTGATGTAGGCTATAGAAGTGTAAAGAAGTATCTTGATAATTCACAAAAGGTGAAAAGGAATATTACCGAAAAAATAAAGGATATGGATAAAAAAAATGATCTTAATTCAATTTACTAGTTCTTGTATATTAATAGTTAACCAACAAGCTAGTTAACGCTTGTTGGTTAATGTTATATTTTTTATTGCTATTTACCTGAAAATTCATCATTTTGTGTGAATTTTTTTAAAGTTTGTTGTAATATCTGAGTAATATGGTATAATTTTATTGAGATGTTATAATAAATGTAGATTAGGATATTTTAGAGATGATAAGGAGAAGTGAATATATGAAATTAGTTGATTTGAGCAATTTTGATGATAAACAAAAGTTGGTGTTTTTTATAGTTGTATTACTTATATTAATTTTGATTACTTACATAACTTTTAGTGTAGCTAAAAGTACGGATTATTCAAAGATACAACCGGCAGATTATATATTGAAATATGAAATTCAGACTGATAGAAAGACGTATTGGATTTTAGAAACAATAGTTTCAAAGTATATTTATTCTTCAAGATATGATGAAACTACTAAGAATGATGTTTCATACGTTGATTATTATAAGGATTTGGATTCGGAATACAAAAAATATCTTGGAAAAAGTAAATATTTGAAAGTAGCTAATAGCTTTTTTGACAAATTTAAATTTAGTTCTACTTTAGATGGAACTGAATCTAGTATAAAAACTAATAATTTGATCGAAAGTTATTATGTCGATCCTTCTAATAGTAATAAGTATATATGTAAATTGAATACAGCAACTGGAGACGATTTTGCATATATAGGTATAATTTTGAACACATCGAAGAAAACGTACAGTATATTTTATTTAAATTAGGTAAATTTAATATAAATGGAGGAAGATTTAATGGAAAAAGATAAAATTGTGACTAGGATGTCTATTTTATGTACTTTTGTTATTGCACTAATTGTGATTATTATTCTTGTAAATATATGGAAACCAGATAAGACTACTAAAAATAAGAACTTAAGTTTTGAGTATGATGATACAATTGAATATAAAAAAAAGGGGTATGAAGCTATATACTCGGATGTTAGATCTTTATTATATGAGAGTAATGTGTCCGCTCTTTATGAAAAAATGGATCAAACTTTCTTAGATGACAATTTATTAACAGAGGAAAATTTTAAAGATTATCTTGTAAGAAATAGTTTAATTGGGACTAATATTAAGTTTTTAAGTTATAACTATTATGAAGGAAGTGAAAATGTTACTTATATTGTAAAATATACTTTAACTGATACTTCGAACTCTACTCAAACTAAAACTATAAATATAATAGAATCTTCACCATATAATTATACTTTATCATTTGAAACTTATACTATTCCAACTAAAGATAAATTAAAAATTGATACGGCTGTC
>HF991988.1:0-10019 GCA_000433135.1 Clostridium sp. CAG:921 | reverse complement strand
CGGCTGTCGAAGGACTAGAAATAAAAGTTACTTTAATGGAAAGAAAAGAAAATTACGTAAAGTTTGCACTTTCTGTAAAAAATGTGTCAAGTGATACTATTAACATAGACTTTAGGGATTTGAATACTGTATATTTACAATTAAGCAATAATAGAGATATAAAGCAAACGGGAATAGTAACATCTGATAGTGCAAATGTTACGTTGAAAAATGGAAACTATGTGAATAGAGAATTAACTTATAACGTTAATTTAGACAATCAAGGATTGATAAAAAGTATGGTCTTTTCTAATATAACAATAAATTCTAAATCAAAAACTATTAAGATAGATTTTTAATTTTAGATTTTGTGTAATTATTAATAAAGTAATTAGTGAGGTGGGATTAAATTGGGTTATAATGACGAATATTATAATGATGATAATTACGATGAAGTTTATGGTGATGAGCAGCAAGATATCCAGAATCAAGCATATCAGCAACAACAAAATAGTGGTGATGATGCAAGAGCAAAAAATCCTGCAAACTTACTATTGCAAACAACAAAGGCTTTTGCAAAAGGCGCTAAAAGAGCTGTTAAGGTTGCTGTAAAAGCTGTATTATTTTTTATTAGACATCCAATACTTTTGATAGGAGCGCTTGGAATTGCAGGGGCAGGAGCAATATTTTTATCCATCGGTGAATTGACTTCTGATGGGGTTCTTGATTTAACTGATCAAACTGTGAATAACAGTAAGAATAGTGTACAAGATGATAATAAATTAATGAATACATATAAATTACTTAGTGTTGGAAATTTTAATAAAGTTTTAAATTTAGTTGGAACTAGTAATGTAATTAATGCAACAACTGCTCAAAATACTACCACTACCACGGATAGTACTTCATCTTCTACAGATAATAGTGCTAATTCTAAAAAGAAAAAAAGTGGCAGTATAAGTGATGAAGCAAAAGAAGAATATAACAAAAAGGGAAGTCTATTATTGATGACGCTTGATGATATTGAAAAGATTTACTCCGATTATATAACGTCAAAAACTACTACCTCAACAGAGCTAAATTTTATGATGTATAAAGTTGGTGAATATGATCCTGGAACTCATGATGATGAAATTTTGAAATATGGTACTATAAATGGTAGTAATACAATTTCTGAATCTGGTGGTTCTTATTCAAATTCTGATCTGATTATTAATGGGCAATTTAACGCTTTTAATACTAGAGATCCAAATAATGTTAAAAATCCAAATTCATTACAGCTTACAGATACGCAAATAAATACTTTTAGAGAATATTATGAAAGTATTAATTTACCAGATGGAAGAAAAAATATGATAATGAATGCATTATCTTTAATTGGAAAATGTTATTATTCACAAAAAAGGAGACAGATGTTTGCTGATGTACCTGTATATTTGGATTGCTCATCTTATACTTTATGGTCATATCATAAAGGCGGGGGAACTGCAAGTGTCGGTGAGTGTACATCAGAAATGGTAAACAGAATGCAGGTAATTTCAAAGGAAGAAATGATACCTGGTGATGTAATGTTTCAATCACGGATCTGGTGAGCATGTTGTCATTTTTCTTGGATGGTGTACAGACGGCAGAGCTTTGATAGCTGAATGTACAAATTTTGTTGGGATTGGTATTGAACCGACTGCTACCAGTCAAGCTGGAAATGTTGTAATTGATGCAGTAGGTGGTGGAGTTAGAGACAATTGTTTTAGCTTTTGCAGGAGATTCCCAGGCTGGTAAATTCGGAGGTATAAAGTGGAATTTATTATAAAAAATAGAGTTAAGATTTTAAGCATTTTGTTAGTTATAAGTATAATAATCCTTATATGGCTTTTAATTGCTCTTGGATTTCAAGATAAAAATAGTAAAAATGATGGTACATTTTCATCTATTAGTGAGGTTATGGATTATTTAGAGGCACCGTATATCAAAAATTCTAAATCTAAGGCAAGTGGCTTTGATAGAGATATATATTTGAAATTTAAATACTTACCTGTGGATGAAAATGGAAATTCAAATGAACAATATTACAAAGAAGCTGTGTATGGTATAGCTAGTCAACTAAATTATAAAAATTTTAGATTAATTGATGAAAAAAATAATATAACTATAGAGGTAAAGTGTGATGCAGAAAAATCAGAAATTGCTAGTTTTGTATTAAATGGTGATATTGACTATTTTGGAAAAATAGAATCAGATAATGCTTTAAAAGAAATAGTCGAAATTAAAAGAAGAGAGGTTAAGGTAAATTCTAGCATTCTTTCTACGTTAGTAAAAACTACTTTTGATAGTAGCAGTATAAAGTTTGGAGATAAAACTTCATCTGTTGATGGATATGATATATATTTTGATAGTGGAATTAAAATAAGAATCATTTCTAAAACTGTTTTTAATATTGTATTTACAAATAAGTATAACTCGAAGGTGGTAAATGATATTTCTGTTGGGACAAGCTTAGATGATGTTATTAAAAAATGCGGTGATCCTGATTTTGGTGAAAAAGATGACGGACTTATAGGATATGCATTTGAGAGTATGTATGTTTTCTTTACGGATAGCGAAATTTCAGTTTATCCATACATAAATTACAAAGATAATACGAAAATTTCAGATTTAATAGAATATCAAGGTGACAATTTTAAAACTCTGGTTGGCTTGTTTAGGGAGGCTCCATATGATGGTCCAATAGTAGATAAGTATGAATATTTAGTGAATGGTTGTGAATGTTTAGACTCACTTATGGGAGTTGAACTTACGTATGGAATTGATAAAGATGATGGAATATATATATATAATAATTATGAAGGGTATTTAAAAGATGGAAAAAGGCTTTTAGATATTGTAAACGATGGTACAGCTTCTAATATACCATATGTTCATATTGTAAATGAAAATTCACTGTATTTAGCTGAACAGGAAAGAATTCAAAAATACATGTTTGAACCAAATACTGATAATTCAAATGGATTTTTTGAATTATCATTTATTACAGCTTATGATTACCTAACGGGTACAGAACAGATAAATGGAATGAATGTTATAGTTAAAGATAATGCTTATCCTGATAGGTTTATAAGCAATGATGTGTCTTCATATTTGATAATATCAGACTATTATTTTGTATATTCTGTGAAGAATGTTGGAATGTATTTGTATAATGTAAAAAATGGCGAAAAAAAAGAACTATCTGTAGGATCTGGTGACTATGAAATTGAAAACTACGATAGTGGAACGTTAAAGTATGATGGTAAAGAGATTGTTATAAATTTAGATTAGCGTGTGTGAAAGGAGCAAAATATATGAATCTAAAAAAAATGAAGATTGTTGTATTATTTGTTGTATTGCTTTATATCTGCTTTAACTCTTTACAAAGTGTACAAGCGGTGACTAATATTACTGTAAAAGATGCTGGAAAAGCTGTATCTGATTATTTAAAAAGTTTCTATGAACAATATGCTAACTATACAGTAATAACTAGTAATTCTAAGTATAGGTATACTATGTATCAAGGAAAAAAGTATGCAAGTGGTATAAGTAAAAATGGGAAAAAATTTGAAAATAAATTTGCTATGGATCAGCTAAGTTTAGTAAGTTTTGCATATCATAATGCGCTGGGGCTTGGAGATAGCAAAACGTATTCTAATTTTGTGTTTAATAGTGGAAAAAAATTTACAAATGTGAGATCTACTTATTTAAGCTTTGCTGTTGGTAAAATTTCATCTACGAAGAATTTATCTGATGATGAAAAGAAAAAACTTCAACCAGGTGATATATTGTTTTCTACAGAGTCAATGAATCATGTAGCAATTTATGTTGGTGACAACGAAATAATTCATATAAAAAATTCTGAATTAAAGCAAGAATCAATAGAAAATTATCAACCAGGTTTTGTGGCTGTAGCTAGAATAAGAGAATCTGCTCTTTCAAAAATTTCTAGTTTGTCTAATACTTTTGTTGAAGGCGGATCGTTGACTGGCCAAACGTCTTCTTCAAATAGTGGTTCAAGCAGTGGATCTACTAAAAAAGATAATACAACAAGTAGTAAACCAAATAACTCTGTAAGTGATGAAGATTTTGATTATAAAAGTCTTAATTTACCTATTTATTTGGATGGTGATTGCTATATATCAAAAGAAGATTTTGTTAGTTCGATTCAGAATTATTCACCAGGTGGAGCAGATGAAAAAACAGGATGGGCAGAAGTTTTTGTACCTAATGCCGAAGCAATATACGATCAATGTGTTGATGCTGACATAAATCCTGTACTTTGTGTTGTACAAGCTGTACAGGAGTCTGGATATGCAACTTCAGAGATAGCAAGAGGAAAGAAAAATTATTGGGGAATTGCAGCTTCTGATGCAGGTGCTGGTGCATATTCTAATGCTACTGGGTTTGCCAGTGTTTCTGCAGCTGTGAATGGATATATTAATTCTATAAGTAGATATAAAGAAGGCGGAACAAAGTACCAATATATGATAAATTATGCTAATGTTTATCAAGAGTATTTTGATGATTTTGATCCTGATAATGTAAATAATCCATATTCATTATATTCTGTATGGGCACCTATTTATACATTACCAGGTGGTGGTTCTCCGTTCCTTCACAATACTTCTTTTAATAATGGAACATATAAAACTACTATATTAAATGGTAAAGGCTATATAGTAGATACGGGATATTTAACGTCACCATGTACACATGCTGATTCTGCTCCAATATCTGAAGAAGAGGGGGCTGCTTATGCCATGTGGTGCGGTGATAAACTAAAAAAGATAGCTTATCAAATTTTCGGTGAAGATGGGCTTACTGATGGTACAGGCAAAAAAAAGACAAAAAGGCTTGTAGATGTAAATGAAGAATTACCTTTATATAAACATATACTATTGACTGAAAAGTATAATTTTAACAAGATTAGTTGGATGCAATATGGACATGAGAGGGATGGAGTAGAGTCTCCAATGAAGGCAAATAAATCTCTTGGACTAAGATATCCATCTGATGGTAATAATACTAAACTTGAAACATTTGTAAAATTAGTTGAACCATTTTTACAAACTTGGTATATTCCACTTTCTGTTGCTTCAACCGCATTAAATAAAAAAGATGTTGAAAATGATGATAAATCTCTTCAAAAGGATAGGTCTTCAGATGCAATATCTGGTACGACGACTCGTGATGTGTACTTCCCATACACTGTAATACAAAAAGCATATCATGAAATAATAGTAAATAGATACGATGTAGAAACATTTACTTTAAATACAGAATATGAAGTATATGACAGATATGCATATCATACAGAGTATGAAGTAACCATTTCTGAAAAAGAAGATGACTTAGATAGGTTTGTATACGGAGATAATGATAAAATAAGTGAAAAAGTGGTAAAAATCTCAAAAGGTTCTTATGAGGTTGAAGATGGTAAAGTTGCACAAGTAAATACTAGAATGAATGATTCTGGTGTGGAAGACCCTATGCTTGAAACAGAAGTGTCCAGAGAGAAAAAAATAGACACAAAATACTATATATCTAAGGCAGAAACATTTGACCTTAAATTTTATTATAAGTGGAATTACAATAAATATAGTGATTCGGATGCAAATAATCGTAAAAATGAAATGTCTGGAAGTAAATCTGGAGTCGAATTTGAAAGATGGAAAAATGAAGATAAGAAAAAAGAAATGGCAACAGAAAATTTACCAGGTTATGATATTGAAAGAATAAAATCAGAGTATGATTCTTCTGTAGTATCTGCTAGTACTAGTGTTAAAGATGGAATAAAAACTACTGTATACAAAATGAGAAGAAATGGCTTTTACTATAAAGAGTCAGGAACAAAGTATTATGTTTCAAGAACATGGTATGATACTCTCTCTTATGATGGTGATAATAGTTATCATAGCTATTATACTATAAAGGATTTGATTAGGTTTAATACTTCTAGAAAATCATCAAGAAATAATGATGACTCTAATAGTACTGTTGAGGGTGAGTATGACGTAAGATATGAAGAAGGAAATTTACCAAAGATAACTGATAGAAAAGAACTTATAGATATATTCGTTAAAGCAAATTCTAGTAATGGTAATAAGATGAACCTTGATAATTATGATGCTCCAACACTTGAAACAATAAAGAATACACCTAAGAGCACAAATGGTATAAGCAATGAAAATAAATTAAATCATTTAAAATATATTGCTGATGCACTTTTAGAAGCTCAGGAAAAGTATAATGTTAATGCACTTTTAGTAATGGCGGTTAGTGAAATAGAATCAAATGTAGGCGAAGATGCATCTGATAGGTTGGTAGGAGAGTATGATACTTGGGACTGGCTAAGTATGGAACAGGCAAATAGTATGTATGGAGCATTTAAAGACAGTGAGAGTTTGACTGAAGGTTTTGCTGGGCATTATCCTTATAGTGGACATAATTGGATAAAATATACAGATCCTAAATATTGTGTCTTCGATTTTGCACATTATGTAAAATATAAATATATAAATAATCAAAAATATAATGTTGCAAATTTAGTAGCATTTTGTAGTGAAGCTTCGTGGTTGACTAATATTCAATCTAAATTAAAGGCGTATTGTGATGCTGCTGGAGTAGATGTAGAGTCAACTAAGGAAAAAGTATCTGTTAAGCAAAATACTACATCTTCTGGTAATAAAAATACACAAATCTCTACTACGGATACGTCAGCTGATTTTATGAAAAATGTAGGAAAACTTACAGCACTTCATGAAGCATCTAATAATCCTGCTATAATAGGTGGAGATGGAAGATTAGCATTTGGAAAATATCAGTATCATGCAACTGCAGGATGTCTTACAGATTATATAAAATATGCATATAAAAATGATCCAAATACCTTTAGTGCATGGAAGGACTATATAAAATATGATAAGAATACTATATCTTCTGTTATAGGAAATTTCAGATCGGCTTGGACTATACCGTATGATAAAGATCCTGAAACGTTTGAAATAATGCAGGATAAATATGCTGCTGAGTATATATATCCTCAAGTTGCAAGTTTATTTAAAACTCTTACTGGTGAAAATTTGGATGATAAGAAGGATGCTATAAAAGCTATGATGTTTACTGCTTCTATAAGAGTAGGAGCGTATGTAAAATCTGTTGGAGAGGTATTTAGTTTAGGTGGATATCAAAAAGGAATGACTGATTCAGAACTGATTGAAGTTGTATATAATGGCTTAAGTGCAAAACATCCTCGTGAAGCGAGTAGATATGTACAAGAAAAGAGCGAATGTATACAATGGCTAGCTACAGGTCAATTTAGTGTAAATCCTGGTACTACTAATGATGTTGCTTCCACCGCATTTGAAGAGGGATTAAAGAAAAGCAAGAATGATTATAACACGTACTTAAGTTTGGAGAAAAAGCAAGAATTAAATTTGATTGATTTTATAAATGCTAATCCAAATATATATTCTAAGTATTTAAGAGAAGATGAAAATGTATCTAGTTATATGGGATATTCTACAGCTAGATTAAGAAATAATTATTACAGTGAAATAAAAAGAATTATTAGAAAGTTTAAAGATAAAATATATGAAAAATATCAAATAAATACTTTGCCATTTGCATATTTTGCATCATTAGGATTTGATGTTGATGATTTTGATGTTGAAGATATACAAAGTCCGTCTTATGATGATGGTAATGGATTTGGATGGCCAGTTGATTTAACAGACAATGAAGGATCTAGAGTAATAAATTGTATATTTCCTCCTACTACTGCATATGGTGGTGGTCATGGTGCAATCGATATAGGAAAAGGTTCTGGAGCCAACAATATAATTGCTGCAAAAGCAGGAACTGTTGTCTTTGCTGAAGGAAAATACAAAGTTGGAAATGCAAATGATGGTGGAGGATATGGTAATAGTATAGTTATTGATCATGGTGATGGATATTATACAAGATATTCTCACTTATCATCTGTTAATGTTAAAGTTGGAGACACTGTAACTAAAGGGCAAAAAATAGGAGTTATGGGTTCTACTGGTAACAGTACAGGAACTCACTTAGATTTTACAATATATCATGATATTGATGGTTGTGGAACTTATAAATTTGATGAGAGAGTTGATCCATTGAATTTTTATAACACAGATCCAGCCTATGGTTCAATTTTACCAAGTACAATAACAACTCTTCCATCAGGCTATAAGTTTGCTAGTGAAAAAACTACTAGTTATGGTAGAGGAGATAAATCTTGGACTAGTGATGAATATTATGAAGATTATAGTACAACTGACGATGATAGCAAATACTATAGGAGTTGGATGTACCAAGGAAAGTCATGGAAGGGATTTCCACTATATTCGCAAAACGATTATAGTGATACTATTCCTTATGGTAGTGGTAATATGCTTAAAAATGGATGTGGACCTACGGCACTTGCAATACTTCTTTCTGGTTGGCATGTTGTAATACCTGGTTATGATACAAATAACGATGGAATAATGTCACCACTAGAAGTAGCTAGATTTGCCGAAGCGGTTGGCGCGGTTTCTGTTGGTACGGATTCTAGAAAGATGATTGAAGGACTGGCAAATTGTCTTGGAAATGATTTATCATATCAGGCATATGATGTTGGTGGAAATAGTGCATTTGATATATTGTATGATGGCCTAAATAGTGGCAATTATACTTGTGCACTTGTAAATGTTAATGGACCACCATTTTCACAAGAAGGCCATATTGTGGCAGCTATTGGTGTTGGACAAAATGGAGGAATAAACATAATTAATTCTAGTACATATTCATTAATGCTAGGTGGAAATACTGGAAGAAGTGTGGAAACTCAACTAAATTTACGCGATAAGGCAAGAGAATTTTCAAGAAATGAGATAGTAGGTGCAAAGATTTATCGAGTAATATTATTAAACTTTAAAGAAGGAAAGAAAAAAATAAAATCTTAATGGATTATTTATAGGAAAGAATTATTACTTTCCTATAAATGCCTGTTATATTTTGGAGAGATAATAATGGAAAATTTAAAAAATGAAAGTATTGAAGAGAAAAAAATAGAAGCTGAAAAAAAGGAAGTCGAACCTAAGCTACAAAAAAATGGAGATAAAAAAAGAAGGCAAAGTTTAGTTTTATCATTAAAGAGATTAGAACAAATAAAAAAAGATGAACAAGTTGTTGATATGTATGTAAAAGAAGTAGATGACAGCTTTAATATGATTGGTGTTATTGGTAATAATATTAAAGCAATTGTTCCAAGAGAAGAAGCTTCTAGTATAGTAGGAGAAGATGGCTTAGTTGATAAGAAACATATTGTAAACAAAAAAGGAAAAAGATTGCAAGTATGTATAAAAGATATTTATAAAAATGAAAAAGATGGTTCTATAGAAGTAATCGTCTCAAAGAAAAAGCTTGAACTAAAGGTTAGAAGATGGATGTATATGCATCTTCAAGTAGGAATGAAACTAAAAGGAATTGTAGTGTCTTTATCTGATTATGCAGCTTTTGTAGATGTAGGTGGTGGAGTTACTGGAATATTAAAACTACAAGATATGACAGATGTTATACTTCAAAATGCTGGTGATATGTTTAGAATTGGTCAAAGGATTGAAGTTGTTGTTAAAAAGTATGACAGAGATACCGGAAGAATAGAACTTTCTTATAAGGAATTGCTTGGTAGCTTTGAAGATAATATAAAAAATCTACATGAAGGTGACATTGTAAATGGAATAATACGTGGAAGAATTAAAACAGGAGTATTTGTTGAGATAAAGCCAAATCTTGTTGGACTTGCAGAACATGTAAATGGAGTAGAGTATGGTCAGAAAGTATTGGTAAGTATTAGAAGAATTATTCCAGAAAAGAAGAAAATAAAACTTGTTATAATTGGGTAATAAAAAAGGGGGAGATTTTCCCCCCTTTTTTTATTTGCCTTTTAATTTTGAAACTATTTTTCCAATTAAATATAATAATATAAAGGCAAATATAATGTACCATAC
>HF991987.1:148-3604 GCA_000433135.1 Clostridium sp. CAG:921 | reverse complement strand
AATATACTTACACCAATAATAAAAAAAGCAGTATCTGGAATAAAGGATTTCTTATCTAGCAAATCGTTTTCAAACAATATAGGAATAGGAGTTGAAAAGTTAAAAAATAAAGTGGAAAAGTTTAAAGATTATCGTAGCCAATGGTATAATGCTTATGAAAAATTTGATTTAAATAAATTAAATGAAATAGCCATAAATTTGAATAAAATAAAAGGACATATTCCAAATGATACTATTTGTGCAAGAGAAAATGAAATTATTCAAAATATGACGAAGCTTATAAATAATAAAAAAGAAAAATTATCTGATATGCAGTTGCAAATATGTGGTAATTTATAGTATAATATGTAGTATAAATTTATTATTAGAAAGTGTGGTTTTATAATGTATAATGATGATGAATTAACAAAAGGTGGAAGACAAAGAAGCAAACCAAGGCAGGTAGTTTTTTTAGTAGTGTGGATAATTGTGTTTGCTATTTTATTTTTTGAGGTCATAAAGCTAGCTGGTTATACAATTGGAAAAGTGGATAAGAGCAAAATGTATACATATAATTTTGTAAATAATGTCATAAATAATATTATAAAAGATAAAGAAACAACAATTACAAAAACTGAAAGCGTAAAACTTGCAACTGCAGGAAATATTTATGCAACTTCAAATATCATAACTGGTGCAAAGAAGGGAAATAAATACGATTTTTCTAGTGGATTTGAAAGTATTATTACAAAAATGAAAGAGTATGATGTTGTTTTGGCTAGTTTATCTACACCTGTTGCTAATGATTTAGGTCTTAGTAATAATAAAGTTTATACAGCACCTGAGAGTATACTTTCAACGTTAAATAGTTTAAATGTAACGGCTGTTGCAACAGCTACATATAGAGCAATGGATAAAAACATAGAAGGCCTAAAAGCAACAATTGGAAATCTTTCAAAATACAATATATCTCAAACAGGAATAAGCGATGAAAAAAATGTTACACCTATAGTTATAACTAAAAATGATATAAGGATAGGATTTATTTCTTATGCTACAAAATCAAATATAGGGATATCAAAAAGTAATACAGGATACGTTAGAATGATATCTGAAGAAAATGTACAATCTGATGTTAAATATTTAAAAGAACAGAATGTAGATATAATAGTAACGTATTTAGATGTTCCAAATGGGGATGCAACTGTTTCAACCTCATCACAAAAAACTAATACAGAATTACTTTTTAAAAATGGGGTAAATATTGTTGTAACTTCTGGTGGTTCTGTAGTACTTGATAGTGTTTCAGATAATATAGAATTAAGTGATAATACTAAGATACCAGTTTATTCTTTTTACTCAGTTGGTGATTTAATGGGTGGATATAATTCTTCTATAGAATCAGCGTGTATAGTTCCAACGTTTGAAATCACAAAGACTATAACAAAAAATATTGAAGATGGTGAGATATTAGATTCAAAAGTTAAATTAACAGTTAATAAACCGATAAAAATATGGACTGAAATATCTTCTAGTTATGTAAAAAAAGTTTATATAATGGATGATGAGATTCAAAACTTTAATTTAGGTAAGTCTTCTCTTAGTAGTAAACAATATTCAAAAATGAAAGAGCAGTACGATAGAATATTAGAAATGTATAATTAGTTATTATTTAAATAAAAAGAGATTTGAGTATAGATTAGCTATAATTCAAATCTTTTTTGTTACTAAATTTTTAATAATAAAGCAATAAAATGTACTTTTTATATTTTTTTTGATATAATTACTTTGTAAAAATTTGAAGGGAGAAATAGTTTATGGAATTTCGTGATAAATTGTATGAAATGGTAAATGCACTAAAGGCAACAAAGGAATATAAAGAATTTATAACATTAAAAGAAGACATAAAAAAAGATGAAAAGCTATATGCTTTATTAAAAGAGTTTAAAGCTAAACAAAAAGATCATCAAATTAACTATATAAATGGAACAAAAATGAGTGATGAAGAGGCTACTAATATGCAAAATATTTATTCCATATTGATTCAAAACATAAAAGTTAGGATGTTACTTGATAATGAAGTAAAGCTTGATATGATGTTAGCAGAGGTTCAAAAAGTAATGGGAAGCGCACTAAAGGAGATAGTTGAATTTTAATGAGTAAAAGTACTTTTAAGCAAAAGAAAAAAGAAGTAGAAGAGTTAATAAAAAATTTACCAAGTAATAAAGAAATAGCAGATGAAATATTAAATATGCAAAATAGTTCCTCAAAAGTAGAATTAAAAGAAGACATAAAGAATAGCTATTATATATTTTTAAATGATACTATATATTTGTCTAATAGTAAGAAAGCTAAAACAACTTATGCTAGGATAGTGTTAATTTCGCATGAAATTAGACATAGCTTGCAATCTAAAAAGATGCAAATATTAAATTTCTTGTTATCAAATATTGAAATAATATATTTCATTGTAATGTTTGTTCTTAGTTTGCTTAATATACACTCTAGTATAGCAATGTATGGATATATCTTCGTATTTATATTTGCAATATTAGTAAGGTGTGTACTAGAGGCAGATGCAATATATAATTCAATTAAAATTTCTAAAAGTTATTTAAATAGTAAAATTGATAAAAAAGATACTGATAAAGTTATTAGTGTATATAAATTTTATATATCATTATTAATTCCATTGATGTTTGTATCACTTTTTGCGTGGAAATTTATAAGAATGGCAATTTTATTTTTTATGATAAAAGCTTTTTAGATTTGCGTTCTTAAACCGATAGTTGATCATATATTGGTATAAAGGTGAGATAATGTTAAAAAATANAGGTGAGATAATGTTAAAAAATATTTTTGAAAAGAAAGCTATACTAGCTTTGTCTCTTGTTTTTATATCAATAATTGTTATTGAAATTAAAGATAATTACAGCTTTTCTAAAAATCATAGTTTAGCTGTAAACGCAACAAAAATAACAAATAAAGTAATAGTAATAGATGCTGGCCATGGCATGCCAGATGAGCGGTGCTGTTGGCTTTTTTGGAACCAGTGAACAAGCTATAAACTTAAGTATAACATTAAAACTTCAAAAATTAATAGAACAAAGCGGAGCAAAAGTTATACTTACTAGAAGTGATGAAAATGGTATATATTCTAAAAATCAGGAAAGTATTAAAAGCAAAAAAGTAAGCGATATAAAAAATAGAGTGGAAATTGGAAATAATTCAGATGCTGATATATTAATTTCAATACATTTAAATAAGTTTCCTGAATCGAGTTACTATAGTGGTTGGCAAACATTTTATCAAAAACAAAATGAAGATAGTAAGTTATTAGCTGATTGTATTCAGAATAACTTAAATAGAAATATACAAAAAGATAATAATAGAAAAATAATGCAGATAACAAATATTTATTTAATGGATAAAGTAAAAATTCCATCTGTAATTGTAGAATGCGGTTTTTTATCAAAT
>HF991987.1:0-104 GCA_000433135.1 Clostridium sp. CAG:921 | reverse complement strand
AGACGATTATCAAAATTCTCTTGCTTGGGGGATATATTCAGGAATTCAAGAATATTTTAGTAATGTGGAGAAATGTATAAATGAATGATAGAGAATATTTAATG
>HF991986.1:38043-39013 GCA_000433135.1 Clostridium sp. CAG:921 | reverse complement strand
AAATATTAAATATTAAATATTTAATTAGTAAGTTATTTAACTAATCTATATTCATTATACAAATAGAATCGTTTTTTACATCTAAATGATAAAGTTTATCTTCTTTTAGATTTCCTTTTATGTATTCAACAGAAAGCAAATCTTCAATATATTTTTGAATTGCACGTCTTAAAGGTCTAGCACCAAATTTTTCATCATAACCTTTATCTACTATGAAAGAAACCACATTTTCTGTATAGTCGAATAATAAATCTTTTTGCTTTGTTTCATCTTGTAATTCATTTATAAGTAAAATAGCAATTTGATTTAATGATTTCTTATCTAGCTTGTTAAAAGTAATAACTTCATCAATTCTATTTAAAAATTCTGGACTAAAGTATTCCTTTAAAGCATCACTTGTTTTTGATTTTAATAAATCACTTTCAATTTGTTTATTTGCAAAACCATATCCATCATTTTTAAAGTTAGTTCCAAGGTTTGAAGTAAGTACTATTATAGTATGTTTAAATGAAACACTTCTACCTTGTGAATCTGTAAGTTTGCCTTCATCAAGAATTTGAAGTAAAATATTATATACACTAGGATGGGCTTTTTCAATTTCATCAAATAGGACAATGCTATAAGGATTTCTTCTTATTTTTTCAGTAAGTTGTCCTGCTTCATCATATCCAACATATCCTGGAGGTGAACCTATAAGTTTTGAAGTAGAATTAGATTCCATATACTCAGACATGTCAAGTTTTATAACAGCATCTTTGTTGTCAAAAAGCTCATAGGCAAGCTCTTTTACAAGTTGAGTTTTACCCACTCCTGTAGGACCAACAAATATGAATGAAGGTGGACGCTCGATATCACGTATATTTGCTCTTTTTCTAAGGATTGCATTAGAAATTGCTTCAACAGCTGTATCCTGACCAATTATTCTTTTACATAGGTTATTTTTTAAGTTAAGTAATTTTTCAGTTTCTGT
>HF991986.1:28080-37973 GCA_000433135.1 Clostridium sp. CAG:921 | reverse complement strand
ATTACTTGTGCTAAGTTGTCAAAAGTAACAGTATGTCTACTAGATTTTTCCTTTAATTTTGAAAGATTAGTTTCAATTTTACAACGTTCTTCTTTTATTTTTGCTGCTTGCTCAAATGAAGAAATATTTTCTGAATTATTCTCTTTTTCTTCATCAGAATTTGAAATTTCACTATTTAAATTTTCTTCTTCTTCTTTTATTTTTTCAAGTTTATTTTCCAGTTTTTCTATTTTTGATAAAACAACATCTTCAAGATTTACTCTAGCACACGCTTCATCCATTAAATCTATTGCCTTATCTGGCAAAAATCTGTCGTGTATATATTTTTTTGAAAGTGTAACAGCTTGTTTTAACATCTCATCTGGAATTATTACTTTATGAAAATCCTCATAGTAGCTTTTAATTCCTTTTAATATTTCAAAACATTCTTTTGAAGTAGGTTCATCAACCATTACAGGTTGAAATCTACGTTCAAGAGCACTATCTTTTTCAATATATTGTCTATATTCTTTTAGTGTTGTAGCACCAATTATTTGAACAGAACCATTTGCAAGAGCAGGTTTTAACATATTAGCAGCATTCATAGAATTGTCATGTTCAAGACCACCAACAATATTATGAACTTCATCAATTGCAAGAATTATATTACCTAGTGATTTACATTCATCAATAAGTCCTTTTACTCTTGATTCAAATTGTCCTCTAAATTGAGTACCAGCAACAAGTGATGTCATATCTATTAAATATACTTCCTTGTTTATAAGCTTTCCTGGAACATCTTCATTTACTATTGCTTGTGCAAGTGCATTTACAATAGCTGTTTTACCTACACCAGGTTCTCCTATTAATGCTGGATTATTTTTACTTCTTCTATTTAAAATTTGTATCATTCTTGCAAGCTCTTTTTCTCTGCCAATTACTTTATCTAACTTATTTTCTCTTGCTTTTTGAGTTAGGTTTTCACCAAATGTATCAAGGTATTTTGTTTTCCTTGTTTTTTTTATTTTAGAATTTGTTGCTTTTTCTTTGGTATCATCTATATCATCTGATTTGTTTTTGCTGTTTTTTCCAAAACTACCAAATAGGTTATGAAGTCCAAAGTTAGACTTTGATGAATCTTCGTCATCTTGATCAAAATCCTCACCGTTTGAAAACTCACCAAGAAGACTATCAAATTGTTTAGACATATTTTCCATATCTTCATCAGATATATTTTCCATACCTTTTAAGATATTTGCAAGTGGATCAATTCCTTGCTTCTTAGCACAATCTATACAAAGACCTGTAGTTTCATCAGTCTGTTTTCCATCTTTATCTAATTTGTTTATAAATATTACAGCCATATTTTTTTTACATACTGAACATAGCATAAAATTATCATCTCCAATTTGTTATGTTTAACACTCATATAGTATAGCATATTTTTTTTTAGTTTACAACATACCTCTAAATTATTTTAGTAATAATAAGTTGCTTTAATGTTGCTATTCAATGGAAAAATAAAATAGTAAAATAGGACTTTTATATTAAAAAAAATTTAATTTATAAAAATTAATGATATTGTAGAAAAAAGTTAATATATTTGATAAAATATACATGGGTATTAGGGAAGTGTTGATATGAATATTATAAAAAATATGGAAAACATGAAAAATAATGAAAAAGAGGCTGTAAAATCAGAAAACAAGCGTGAAAGGTTAGTATATGATAGCAATGAACCAAGTAAAGTTAGATATACAGAATCGTCAAAATTAAATGATGAGTTTAATGAATATATGAAAAATAGGCTTGAAAAAAATGAAAAAATCGATGTAAGGTATCTTGAACTTTATAATGAGGAAGTAAGAAAACATAAGAAAATTCAAAAAGATTTAAATGATGAGGTGGAAAATAATAGATTTAAGTTTATTTTGAAACTTATTTGTGGAATACTAATTGTAATATTTTTGCTATGGTTTTTGCCATTTTTTTCAGATGAAGTAAAATATAGGTTTGACTATAGGGCAAATATAATTCTTGTAAACTTATTTTTATATACATTTATAACTACTACTATATTTACGCTAAAAATAATTATTCCATATATTAAATCTTGTAAAAATTCAAGAAGAGAGTTTACTAGAAAAAATTATCAAATATATATTGTGATTATATACATGGCAAGATTTTTGATAGGAATGTCTATTTTTCGTGTTGATTTTGTATCAATTATAGACTTTTTTATAATTATTATAGTAGCAATTTTGTATAATGTTGCGCTAAAACATAAAGAAAAAATTAATGGTGGAAAAATTACATATAGTGAATTTCAACAAAATGTTACTGTAAATGATGAAAACAAAATATTGTAATATACATGCTTAATAATAAATAATGATAAAAAGTTAAATGAATAGTTAATATTTTTTAGATATTGATTATTGTAAAATGAAGATAAATATGTTATACTGATTATCGAAATTATTTTTTATTTTCCAAAAAAAATTTAATGGAGGTAAGCGTATGAAAAACGGATTAAAAAAGTTATTAGGTGTGTATCAAAAGGGAATTGAATGTATCCAGGATTATGAAGGAATTGGATATTTAGAGACGTGTCAGGTGTTTTATTTAGAGGCTTTGTTTTTAATTATTTCTCTTGTAATTAACAAAATTCAAATTTATGAAAAAGGAGATAACTTTATACATTGGTTATTATATTTTAAGTATGATTTACGGATTTTGTTTATTATTGAAATTTTAATTCACATTGTGTCTATTTATGTGCTGTGCTATTTTAAAAAAAATAGTAAAAATAATATTATTAAAGAAAAGTATGTTAAAATAGAGTGTTCTATTAGTCTTTGGATTATTGTACTTTGCTTTATAGTTTCAATGTCAGTTTTTCCTATATTATGTCTTGCAATACTTTTTTTAGCTATTCTTATGCCAATTTTTGTTGTTTCTGTATATTTTATTATTGATGATGTAGCAGAACAGGTATTAAAAAAAGCTTTAAAGTGGGATTATCAGGAAAAAGATTTTAAAAAACAAATGAGAGCAAATATATTTTTAGCTTGTGAATATGTTGCTATGATTTTAATTTTTGAAATTGCATTATCATTTTTTGATATTGGAATACTTTTAAATCTTGCTTTGGTTGTGATATTTATATTTTTTGTTCCATTTATTATTGGAATGTCAAATAATGGATATAGCTTATTTGAAGCAATTTTAAATCAACCAGTAGATTGATAAATAAAAGAATTTAAGCTATATAAAAAGGAACTATTACTATGAATTTTGCGCAGTAGTTCCTTTTTTATCTTATAATTATAACGATACGATTTTTAACTTTTTAGCTTAATTAAGTTATGTTGTCGGGTAACTATCAATAGTTTGATGGAGGAAAGTGTATGAATAAAGTATTAAAAAAAATGACCATAGTATATAAAGAAGGAGTATATTGTATCTTTCACATAGATGAACAGTTTATGACGATACTTCAATTGTTATATATTGAAGGAATATTGTTTACTCTTTCACAAATATATGATATTAAAACTTATAGTGAAAGAAAAGCAAACATTTTATATTTTAAAAATGCATGTCAAAATATAATGGCTTTGTTTGTTATTTTACATGTAATATCTGTCTATTTAGTATGTTTTTTTATAAAAAGGCGGAAAAGTGAATCTAAAAAAATAGTAATGCTTGGAATTTTGATAAATGTTTTACTTTTTGTTGCAAGTGTTATAAGTACAATGTCATTTTTTCCATTTGAATGTATTATAGTGATGCTTTTTTCTTGTCTTTTATTACCAATATTTCTTGTTATTGCATTTGTTGGTGTACCTTATTTTGTAAAAAAGACAACTTCAGAAAATTATCTTGCAGAAAAATATAGTTCTAATGTGTTAAAATTTATATTAAAAGAAAAAAGCATAATTGCACTAAAAGTAGTTGTTATAGTTATATATTTTTTAGTTTCTATTATTTTTTTTAAAGTAAGTATAATTATAAAAGCTATAATTACATTAGTATTTATATTGATATGTCCAATTATATCTGGAATGGCAAAAAGGGGTTATAACATTTTATACATTATGATAGAAACTACTAGGTATATTTCTTAGAGAATTTCTAATAGGTTTTAATTTTCATATTTATATATAGAAACTATTATACAGTTATTTTTGTGTAATAGTTTCTATTTTTTCTAATTATAACCTTTTAAGTTATAAAAAAATAAAAGGAAAATGATAAGACAGTAGATTTATTTAATAATTTAATTAATAGTGGTAAATGTAAAGAGATAAGATATGAAAAAAACTATGTAACAAAAATATTACTTTTAATGTAAAATTGTTAAATAAAAAGTTAAATGCAAAATTTTATATGTAAATGCCAAAAAAACTTGAAACATCTATTTTTTAAGGGTATAATTAACTAAGTATTTAGTGTGGCAAATATTGTGAATACTTTAACAAAATGGCCATAATTAAGAGATTTTGATATATATCTTTAAAATATTTAAAGAGGCTTGGAGGGTATAAATGGATAAAATATTAGAAAATGATTTTGAAGACGATTTAACAAATGTAGTAGAAAGCATAATGTTTGCGCTTGGAAGAGAAATATCTGCAAAAGAAATAGCATCTACTTTGCATGTAGAGCAAAAGCAAATTGAAAATTCATTAGAGGTATTAATGGAAAAATATAACATAACATCAGGAGTAGTTTTAATAAAAGTAAAAGATTCATATCAATTAGTAACAAATAATAAAAATTATAAATATGTTGCAAAATTTGTAGAAAATACTAAGAAACAGAGTTTGTCTACAGCGGCACTTGAAACTTTAAGTATTATTGCATATAATCCTAAAATAACAAAATCAGAAATTGAAACAATAAGAGGCGTAAACAGTGATTTTGCTGTAAATAGATTATTAGAATGTGGTTTAGTAGAAGAAGTTGCAAGACTTAATTTGCCTGGAAGACCAGCTGCATATAGTGTTACAAATGAGTTTTTAAAATCTTGCAATATAGAAGATGTCTCTTGTTTACCAAAATTTGATGAAATTAGAATAAAAGATGAGCAAATGTTAATAAGTGATTTTGAAAAAGATGATCAAACAAAAGCATAGAGTTAGAAATATGGAGAACATATATGGAAATTTTAGTGGGAAAATCAAAGACAGGAAAAAGTAGATATATATATAATTTAATGAAAGAAAATTTACAAGAAGGAATAATTCCAATATTATTTGTACCATCGCAAAAAAGAGAAATTACAGAAATAAATTATATGAATACATTAAAAGTAGATGGGATAATTGGTACAAAGATAACTACAATTTCAAATTATATATCAATTATTTGTAAAGAGCAAAATATTCATTTTGATGATAATTACATAACAAAATTGGATAAAAAGGTTATTTTAAATAAAATAATTATGGAAAATCAAGATAAATTTAATGTGTTTAAAAAAGTGTCAAATAAACAAGGATTTTTGGATTTACTTAATATATATATGGACATATTTAGAAAAGAAGGCTTAGATAAAGAAAAAATATATAATACTTCTCTTACAAATAAAATACTAGAAGAAAAATTAAAAGAAGTATATGGCATATATCAAATATATGAGCAAAGCATAGAAAATAAATATGTGGACAATGTGGATGAAATAGATCTTATATTAAAAAATCAATCTGAAATATTAAGATATTTTGAAAATTCAGTGGTATATATAGATGGATATAACAATTTTACAAATATTGAATACAAATTTATTGAATTTTTAGTAAAAAATAATATTAAAATTGTTTTATCACTAACAACTGATATTACGTGTGTTCAAGATATATATGAGGAAAATAGCAATGATATTTTTGAGGAGCCAAACAAGACATATTTAAGATTGTTAAAAATTATTTCAAAATATCATTCCTCACAAAACACAGAGGTCTTTTTAAATAATTTTCTTAATACTACAGAACAAATAAAATACTTAGGACAAAATATATTTGAAAATCTGTATGGAATGTATGAGCCAAAAAGTAATGAAAAAAGTGTATTTGTATCCTCATTTCAAAATGTATATGATGAAACTCAAAAAATAGCAAATATAATATCAAAAGAATTGAAAAATGGTAAAAGATATAAAGATTTTGCAATATATACAACAAATTTAGACGATTATGCATTTTTGATATCTAGGATATTTTCTGATTATAATATACCGTTTTACGTTGACACTAAAAAAAGTATAATTTCATCAAAATTAGTTACATATATATTGACTTTATTAAATGTGGTAAATGGATATAAGGTTAGTGATATACTTGACATTTTAAAATTAGGTCTTGTAAATATATTACCAGAGGATATTTCATATTTAGAAAATTATATACTGGAATTTGATATAACAAGATATGGACTAAAAAAAGAATTTTACTTAAATAATGAAAAGTACGATGATATAGTATATGATTTAGAAAGACTAAATCATATACGAGAAAAGATAAATGGCATATATGAGAAGTTTGGTGAAGAAATTTTAAAATGCAAAAATTGTAGTGAATATGTTAATGTTATATATTCACATTTAGTAGAAAATGATATATTTAAAAACTATGATATTTTTCTTGATAGTATTGAAGATGCTAAGTATCAAATATATACTGTTAATGTTGAAAGACAAGTTTGGGAAAAAATATGTGAAATATTTTTGTCGATATTAAAGATATATGGAGCTCAGGAAATAGGCATAGTTGAATTTAGAAACATACTTGAAAATACTTTAAAAGATTTATATGTAAAAACTATACCTCCTACAAAAGATAGTGTAATAGTTGCAGATATAAATGTTTCAAAGCTAAATCCAGTAGATATTGCATTTTTTGTTGGTGCTAGTGAAGATAATTTTCCAAAATTAGTTGAACAAGATATACTATTTAATGATTATGAAATTGAAAATCTAAGAAGCTATGAAATTGAATTTAAACAAGATACGATTTCAAAAGAAAATATGGCAAAATACAATATTTATGAGGCTATAAACAATATAACAGAAAAGCTGTACATATCTTTGTCTTCTACAAATTTGCTTGGAGAGTCAACAAGAGTATCTTCTTTTGTACAAGATGTATGTAATATGCTTGGTATAACAATTAAGTCAAGTAGTGTACAAGATGAAATTTTATATCAAAATTTGGATGCTATATATTCTAAGGAACAAGGCTTTTTATATATGTGTAAACTTGCAGATGTTATATTTAAAAATATTGAAAAGATAAATGATTATGATAATTGTGCAAATAACGAAAAAAGTACTAGTCAAGATATTATAACTGGCAAGAATAAGTACGAAAAAATTATTAGTCAGTTTAATTCACTTTATTCATATTATTTGAATGATAAAAAATACCATGATATATTAAAATATAATAAGTCACAAGGAGTATTGAAAAAAGAAACTGTTGAAAAAGTATATAAAAGTGATTTTAAAAGCAGTGTATATAAACTAGAAATGTTTAAGAAATGTCCATTTTCATATTATTTAAACTATGTTTTAAATATTAATAAGAGAAAAGTGTTTGAAATTACGTCTATGGATACTGGAACTTTTATGCATAATGTTATAGAAGAGTTTTCTGACTATTTATTTAAAAATGGGTATATGTGGCAAGATATAATAAAAGAAGACGAAACGTTGGAAGAAAAATTTGAAAAAGAACTAGAAAAAATCATACTATATGAGTTAGATAGAATCTTTAAAAAGCAAAAAAATAGTATAAAATATGACATGTATAAAAAGAAACTTACAAATACATTAAAAAAGGTAGTGCTTGTAATTGCAAGAAGTTTTAGACAAAGTGACTTTGTGCCTTTTGGATATGAAATAGAGTTTAGTGAAAAGGGTAAATTCCTACCTATAAAAATTAAGTTAGATAATGATAAAACAATGAATATTGTTGGTAAGATTGATAGGGTAGACGTATTAAGAGAAGATGAAAAAATGTATGTTAGAGTAGTAGATTACAAGTCTAGTATGAAAAATTTAACAATTGACGATATAAAAGATGGAATATCTTTGCAACTTATGACATATTTAGATGCTTTTTTACAAAATCAAAGATTACTTCAAAAAAATAAAGTTATACCTGCTGGTTGCGTTTATTTTAACTTATCTAATAACTTAGTAAATTTAAAAGATTATACCAAAGATGAGATTAGTATAAAAAAAGAAGTAATTAAGAGCTTAAGATTAAGAGGAATATTTTTAAGTGATGTAAATATTCTTGAAAAAATGGATAAAAAGATAGAAAGTAGTGATGAAAAATTAATTGATATATCAAAGACTAGGCTAGACAGTAGTAAAAAAGCTTTAAGTGAAGACGAATTTAATAATCTTTGTAGTGAAGTAACTGAAATTCTAAAAAAAATAGGAAATGACATGATAAAAGGTATAGTAACAGTTAGTAAAAATAAAAAAGGAGAACATTGTAAATATTGTGACTATCAGAGCATTTGCAGGAAAAATAGCTTAGTTTAAAGTTTTTATATAAGATCATTGCAGTAATAAATTGTAAAAAATTAAAAACGTAAACATAAATTGTAAAAAATAAAGATATCACTAAAAAATGGTATCTTTATTTTTTGCAAATAAACTGATGATATTTAATGTATTTGGTGTAATTTTAAAAAGAGTAAATCAGTAATATATATTAGGGTGATTGTATGTTATATTTTTCAAAAATGACTGGAATAGGTAATGATTACGTATATATTAACTGTATGGATGTGAAAATGAATTTAAATGTAAAGACTGATATAGAAATTTTAAAAAATAACATTACTAAATTTACAAAAAAGATAAGTAATAGAAATTTTGGTGTTGGTTCTGATGGGATAATTTTAATTGAAAATAGCAATATAGCGGATGCAAAAATGAGAATTTTTAATAGTGATGGTAGCGAAGCAAAAATGTGCGGAAATGGTATAAGGTGTGTTGGAAAGTATTTGTATGATAACTACATAGTTTCAAAAAAATATATGAAAATTGAAACTTTATCTGGAGTAAAAGATATAACTATAAATACGTCAAAATATAATTCTAGTACTTGTGATACCGTACAAGTAAATATGGGAATTCCATCAATAGATGCAAAAAAAATATGTTTAAAATTAGATGGGGAAAATATGATAAAAGAGGTAAATCTTAAAGTTTTAAAAAAGGTATTAAAGCTCTATATTACTGGAATTGGAAACCTACATGCTGTGTGTTTTGTTGAAAATGTAGAAAATACTGATGTAAGGGCATATGGTAGTGCTATTGAAAAAAATAGCATTTTTAAAGATGGGATAAATGTTGAGTTTGTAGAAATAATTAGTAATGATACCATAAAAATGAGAGTATGGGAAAGAGGCAGTGGAGAAACATTAGCATGTGGAAGTGGAGCGTGTGCAAGTGCTTTTGTTAGCTATTATTTAAAGAAAATTAGCAACAGCAAAATAAATGTTAAATTACTTGGTGGAAACCTAAATATTAGAATTGATAGTAATTTTTATGTATATATGTGTGGAGATGCGAGCTATTGCTTTGATGGAAAATTAGAAATTGAAAAATATGTATAAATTTTTGAAAAGTAGGATAAAATAAGCGTTGAAGCATAATAATGTTAAGCACAAAAAAGTTAAATAAAAAAAAATTAAATAAAAAGTTATTTTAAACTTGACATAATTATGAAATAGTTGCATAATAAAAGTGTTGAATAAATAATAATAATAGCCGAACGATTGGACGACTTTGTTTTGTAACTCATTGAGTTACATGTGTAGTTACAATTAGTTCGAGCAGAAGGAGAAATTTATGAAAATTATGATTAATGTTAATGGAAAAGAGATTA
>HF991986.1:26621-28009 GCA_000433135.1 Clostridium sp. CAG:921 | reverse complement strand
GCATAATATTAATTGCTTTGACAGTGAGGGTAATTTTGTGATTTTGCCTGCTTCTGGAGTACGAGTGGACGCACGCAGTTCTCAGGTTGAAGTTGGAAAGAGAAATGGAGTTACATTTGTAAAATCGTCGTTTGATGTTGATGAGGCTTCTCAGAAGATCGTAGACGAGATGATTGAGGCTTTTCCAGGTATTATTATTGTAGGTTCTATCATTGCAGCACAGGCTTATCCTGGCAAGGTGTGTGGAACGTATTAACGTATTAATTTTTTATCCTAAGAGGCATCACAAATGTGGTGTCTCTTTTTTTAGCATAGCATAGAATTCTAGAAATATACAAAAAAAATAAAAAATTCTTTACATAATTAACAAAATGTGTTATAATCCATCACATAGATATATATTATATTCTAAAAATAATTGATTAGGAGGAAGAGTAATGGCAACTTATGAATCATTGGATCTAAAAATGATCCAGAAAAAAGCTAAGGATCTTTATGGAAAGGAGGTACTTGGATATAAGTGTAAAGACTCAGATATTGCAAATAAATGGCAATTAGTTTTTGCTGATGAAGAAGGAATTTTTATAATTTCTGAAAGTTATATTAAGTTTGACTGGTTACCAGCAACGATTAATGGCGGATTACCTACTGAGTGTTATGGAAATTATAGCGAGTCGTTCGAGGATTTGGTTGCTTGTTATCCAGGATGTAATGGTGCACAGTCAGCAATAAAATATCTAACAGATAAAGAACTTTGGACAAATTTTGTTGGAAATAATGCACTGTATGCAATGGGTACGATTACTGATACTATGTTGTATGAGTCATACTTTGTAAAAAACGGAAAAGAGCCAAAGCTAAGTATGGGAAGAAAGAATGTATACGTTGCTGCAGATAAAGGAATGACAAAAAAGTTATGGGTAGCAGGTATATCTAAAAATCATTCCAACAGTTTAGTTGTTGTTGACGGACGTGGATTTATGACGTACGCAGATAATAGTGCATCCGATATTGGTATTAGACCTGTTGTATGTTTAAGACCAGATATAAAGTTGGTCAAAAAAATGGATAAGCTGTATATTGATAAAAATTGTTAAAAATATTATTTTATTGGACGTTGGTATTATTATTTCCAGCGTCCTTTTTTTGGCTATTTTTAATTTGTAAAATTTATGTAATTTTGATGTAACTTAAGCAATTATTTGACATTAAAAAAGCTTTTAACATACGTATAACATTGGTGTAACATTTTTGTTAAAATTCTTTAAAAATGCTTGCAATTATATAAAAACACGGTATAATATAAGTGTAAAGTTGTATAAATTACGATCTAGATGTCAATATATTATTAGTTTGTTTTTTACTATAACAAGCTGATTTAACCGAAT
>HF991986.1:7874-26561 GCA_000433135.1 Clostridium sp. CAG:921 | reverse complement strand
GTTTTTTAAGGGGAGAATGAAAATATGGCTGATATTGTAGTAAGTTCCAAAAAAAAGGTGAATTTATTTGATAGAGTTATTCAAAGTGTTGTTATTATGGTTAATATGGCTAAAATGAATAGAGCTATTGATGAGCATTTAAATGTTATACATAAAGCAGAAAATGAAGACAAGAGAATTTATGAAGAAAATATATTAAGAGAAATTGTTTTTGTAAAATATCAATATGATATTTTACAAAGACAAATGTATGAATTAAAAATATCATACCCAGAAGATATTGTAGATAAAATTAATTCATCAGTTAAAACTGATAGATTAGAACTTCAAAAATCATTCCTTGAAATGGAGTATGATAGAGTTACAAAAGCTAAATTTAGATCAAGAGAAGAAATAAAATTTAATTTATTATCAATTTCTTCTGCAATTGATGCGGTAAAGCAAAATATAAAAGATGAAGGAAAATCTCAAAGATATAATAAAGTTATAAAAGCATTTGAGAATATAGATGTAAAGATTCAAACAGACGATTATACAGAAGAATTGTATAAAGAGTTATTTGAGTTAATTGATGAATATGTTGGATATATAAATGATAATTATGATATTTCTAAATTACCATCTGACGAAAGAGAATTAATTGAATATGTTATTGAAACCATGATTAAAGGAATAGAGTCAGATATAGATAGACATATGTATGAGTTTAATTTAGTTATAAATTTATGCAAAAATTCTTACAGGTATTTTAAAATCATAGATAAAATTTTTGCGAAAATACAAAGTATATATGATGAAAGTCTTGAAAAAGATATAATTAGTTTAGCAGATTATACAAAAATGTTTAAAGAAGTTTATGATTTAAAAATAAAAACTATGGTAAATGATGTTCATAGAACAATAAAAACAGAAGATGAATATTTAGAGTATTCAAGGCTTGCAGCAGCAAATGAAGAAGAAAAATTAAATAAATTTATTCTTTCAAGAGCACTAGAGATGACTCAAATTGAAAATGTAAAAGAAATATTAAATGATGCAACAAAAGAAGAACCAGTTGAGGAAGAAAAATTTGAAGTTATTGATAATATCGATTTAAATGATTTGGGAAATCAACTTGATGTCAACATTGAAGATATAAATGATAATAAACAAGATTTAGAAAGTGGATTTAATAATGAAGTTATAACGTCAGACGAAAAAAAAATTGAAGAGTCTAAAGATAAAGAAGACGAAAAAGTTGAAGTTATTGATAATGTTAGAGTTGGTGTAACAAAGACAATTAGAAAAGTTGGAAGGCCAAGGAAAAATCCAGAGGGAACTGTTGCAGAGCTTAGAAAAAGGAAAAAAAGTGCTACAGCAACAAAGTAAATTTAGTACATCAAAATGGTATTTGCTGTTTTGATGTAATTTTTGTTTTGAATTCTAAATTGATTTTTGTTTATGTTATTGGTAATTGCGGACGTTACTCGTTGTATCAATGGATAAATAAATTTATAAACATCATAAAATATGACAAAATTTGGATTAAAAATGGAGTAAAATATATAGTATATAAGGAACAAAAGAGGTGTTAATATGATTTATAGCAAGTCATTAAATGATAATTTTTCATTAAAATTTGAAAAAATAAAGGATTTTCTTAGTGAAAAAATAGGATTTAAGAATATTTTATTTGTATTAATTAGTTTATTATTGGCAAATCAAGGATTTTTAAACAATACTTCTCCATTTTCGTTTGTACTTTTGGGAGTAGCTAGTGTTTTTAATGTGCCTCTAATATTAGTATTATTATCTTCAGTATTATCTTTATTAATTGGCAAAGTAGCATTTGCTACAATTGCAAAGGTACTGGTATTCTTTTTATTTTTTAGTGTTATAACTGTAGCATTAAATATAGAAGGAATGACACGAAAAAATAGTGTTTTTATTAAATTTTTAGCATCATATATACTTGTTGATAGTATATTTAATTTTGCAAATGGTACATTTTTTACTAATTTGTTTGCTAATATGAGTAACGCATTAATAGAATTAATACTTTACTTCATATTAGTTTCAGGAGTGTATGTTATAATAAACATTAAAAAAGGATTTGTTTTTTCAAAAGAAGAGACAATTTCTATGATTGTTACAATTGCAATGTGTTTTACAGTATTTTCTAACATTGAAGTATTTGGACATACAATAACAAATGTTTGTATAATAGCGTTAATTTTAATATATGGATGGAAAAATGGCTCTGTATATGCTTGTATGGCAGCTGTTATAACAGGATTGTTACTTACATGTATTTTAAATGTTTCAATGGGATTTATAGTTATTCTTGCATTTAGTGGAATTATATCTGGAATATTTGGAAAATTTGGAAAAATAGCAGTAGTAGCTTCATTTGTAGTTGGAAATTTACTTATTGCATATTATTCTAGTAATTTTTCTGAAATTACTACACAACTAAGTGAGATATTAATGGCATCTTTAGTATTACTATTTATGCCAAAATCTGTAGAAGAAAGTCTTGATAAATTATTTAACAAAAATAATACATTACAAAAAGCATATGAAAACATGCTTGGTAGTTCAACAGATGCAAAAAATAAAATTGATGCAATTTCAAAAGTGTTTGGTGATCTTGGTGATATTACATCACTTGATCAAGATCCTGAAAATAAATTAGAAACTCGTGAGGTTATAAAAAAATATATAAAGGATTACATCGAAAATACTTGTATAGATTGTAAAAATAGAAAAAATTGTATGGATGAAGAAAAACTTGATATTGTTTCTGACTATATTTCTACTAAACTTGAAAATAATGAAGAAATAGATGCTTCTATGCTTGTGTCTGAATGCGATATTTCAGCTAATATAGTAAATGATATTAAAGAAGTTTATTCTAGTATGAAAGTAATGAGAATACTAAAAAGAAAAGAAAAAGAAGAAGCAAGTAAGATATCAAATAAATACAAAGAAATGTCAAAAATTTTATCAAACGTTGCAAGTAGTATAAAAATTGATTTTCCAAAAGTTTACGATAAAAATCATCAAAAAATTAGAGAAGAATTAAAGTTTTATGGATATGTAGTATATGAAGATGATTATAAAGAGGAAAATGGAAATGTAGAGTATGTGTTTGTCACTGATATTTTAACAAATATAGAAAAGCAGAAAAAACAGATTGTATCTATAATAAGTCAAATATTAGAAAAAAATGTTTCTGTAAAGCTTATACTAAACAGTAGTAAAAGCGAAAGATCAAAGATAAAGTTAGTTACTAAACCAAGTTTTGAAAGTATATCTGCTATTTGTTCAGAAACTAAGACAGGAAGTGAGTTTTCTGGCGATTCATATCTTAGTATGGAGCTTGAAGACCTAAAGACGCTACATGTTATAAGTGATGGAGTAGGGTCTGGTATAGAAGCATCAAAATGTTCTCAAACTGTTATAAATATGTTAGAAAAACTATTAAAGGGAGGATTTGATGAGGTAAAATCTATTGAGATAATAAATAGCATTTTAAAATCAAAAGAAGATGAAACTTCATTTGCTTCACTAGATGTATTTGTATTTGATTTAAAAACTGCTTTAGCTACGTTTATAAAAATAGGGGCTGCACCAACTTATGTTGTATCTTCAGGAAATATAGCAACAATAAATAATATGACTATACCTCTTGGACTTGTTGATAGCTCTACTTATTTACCAATAATAAAAGAACTTAAAAATTTGGATATTGTAGTACAGGTAAGTGATGGAGTTATACCAGATGATATGGATAAAAATGATAATTTTTTAACTACATATTTAAGGACGCTTGATACCTCAAAAAGTGTAAAGCAAATTACTGATGAGATAAGAAAAGTTATATTAAAGGAGAAGAAAAATATATTAAATGATGATTTTACTGTGATTGTTACTAAAATAAAAGGTTAGTGATGTAATCGGTTATCATTATTTTAGATAAATGCAATGAAATTTCATAATATTTTGAAGTAATAAAAATGAAACCTACAACTAATTTAGCTGTAGGTTTCATTTTTAAAGATTAAATAATTAAAAATTTAAAGTTATGTTAAGTGTAGCATTATTTTGAGCTGGGTTAGACAGAACTGCCGTTAACCCATTTTTTTCAAAATAATCTAAAACGATTTTTAAAATGTCATAAAGCTTATCCTTGCTAACGTACTTTGAATCATACTGTGCAATGTTGATGCGATTTATATACATTTTAAGATAAAACTTATCAGTAGGATATTTTACTTCACTAAGTGAGATACGAATTGAAGTGATATCGTCATCAGAATCGTTAGTAGAAGTAATCACATTACCTATAATCCACAGAAGTAACCGATCACTTTCTTTCTTTTCATTTGTTACATAAGGATTTGTAACATCTTTGAAGTATGATATCAAATAAGACATGATACTATTGGTGTTTTCTAAGTTTTCTTCCATAAGACTATCCTCCTTAATTTTTTTATGAACAACAGCTTTTAAATAACAAATACATTTTGGCTGGTGTTAACACTGAAGTATTTATCAATTCTGCAAGCAACTCATCAAAATTTTCGCTTAAAAGTACTTTATTAAGAGTTAAACATTTAATTGCTTTAGTATTTTTTAAGTTTTTAAAATTTATTGGTCTATAGTATAGATATTCATTACCAAAAACAAGATCATATTTGAAATCTTTTACTACACAAACATAGCACAAATTAGCAATTATAGACCATTTTACAAATCCGTTGGAATTTGTATAAAACTCATTTAAACCGGTATTATATTGTAAAACAGCTTTTAATATACTAAACTTGCTAGTAAGTATAGTATTTTTTCTAGAGATAGTATTGATATCTTCTATTAGTTTTTCAGGAGATAACTTAATATCCGTTTCAATAAGATCGCCATATTTATCAATAATACAAATTTTATCAAAAAATATAGTAGCACGCTCATCTAAAGAAGAGATTCTTCTCTTAAATAGATAATTATATGAAATCAGATCTAAGTAATAAAGATCATTTATATTTGGTTTATACGCTATTCCAGTAGCTTCTTCAATTGCCTTTTTTAGTATAAATTCTCTATCTTTATTGTATTTATACTTCCTAATAGCTTTATATATGAAGTAACATATATCATCACTAGTTGCTGGATATAAGCTCTTTTTTCCAGATGAGTTAATGATAAGATGTGGAATATTGGAACCATTTTTTTCAAATTCAACATTGCAAGCAGACTTTGAAACCATCGCTAATCTATAGAATTTATTTTGGTATATATACATCTTAAACCCTTGTAACTGTTCCTCTAAATAATTAATAATCTTATTGTTAGATTTTTCTAAATCTAGTGCATAACCAGTATATAATTTAAATGAAATCTCAAGGACTGTGTTAACAAAGGGCATTAAAATTGGATTACTAAGCATACAAGTAAGAATTTTTATTGAATACTCCTCTAAATTGAAGTTTACAAATACTTCAAAACTTTCAACTGGATCATCAAAAAATGATTCTTTGTACACAGGTTCTATGTGAGCATATTTAATGTCTCCATAATGGTTCTTGTCGTACGTTATAAACATACTCCTCGATATAACTTTCGATATTTGATCGTTACAATACATTTCGCTACTCATAAAGTCTCCCTTTCCGCCATTTGGCAATAAGTAATTTATTACATGAACAAATTATATAATAAATTAATTATGGTGTCAAGACAATAATAAAATATTTTACTAGGCTACATAAATTCTAGTCTTGTTGTAATAATTGTTTGTATAAAGTTTGATATAAATATAAAAATAAAAATAGCATAAACTATATTAAGGCGGTGAAAAACTTGGAATTAATTTTAACCAAAATTGAAAATGTTGTATGGGGGATTCCATTAATAGTTTTATTAATGTCAACACATATATACTTTACAATAAAATTGAAGGCACCTCAAAAATATGTATTTTGTGGCTTGAAAATGTTACTAAATGAAGATAAAAGTAAAGAAAATGAAGGTATAAGTTCCTTTAAAGCTATGATGAGTGTACTTGCTGCAACACTTGGAACTGGAAACATAATAGGAGTTGCATCAGCTATAATAATTGGAGGAATAGGATCAATTTTTTGGATGTTTGTATCGGGTGTATTGGCAATTGCAACTAAGTATGCAGAAACGTATATTGTGTTAAAGTATAGGAAGAAAAATAAAAGTGGAAAGTTTGGTGGCACAATGTATGTTTTAGATGAAAGGATTGGAAACAAAAAGGCTGCAGTTTTATTTTCCATTTTACTAGTAATTACTACAATAGGAATGGGAGCACTTATACAGTCAAATGCTATATCTGCTACTATCTCTAGCAATTTTAATATAGATGTAAGGATTGTTGCAATCTTTGTTACTTTTTTATGTGGTTATGTAATACTAGGTAATGAAAAAAAAGTAGCAGATGTAAGTAGTATATTAGTACCAATTGCAGTTGGAATGTATTTAGTTACATGTTGCATTTTACTTGTGCTATTTAGGAATAACATTATAAATAGTATAATTAACATAATTAAAGAGGCTTTTAGTTTAAAAGCGACGTTAGGAGGTTTTCTGTCTTCTAGTATGGTACTTTCTATGAGTTCTGGACTTTCAAAAGGGTTATTTACTAATGAATCTGGAATGGGAACATCACCAATATTTGATGTTACGGTAAAAGAAGAAAATATGACTAAACAATCCATAATTTCATCAACAACAGTATTTATAGATACTGTTTTACTGTGTACAATTACCGGAATTATATTTGTATCTAGTAATATGTATCAATATTTTCAAAATCCAATCGAGTTATCACAGCAGATATTTTCAACTATACCATATGGAAGGCTTTTGTACATTTTTTCTATTATCGTGTTTGCTATAGCAACGATACCATGTTCAGCATATTATGGTAGTATTGGGATAAAATATTTATTTAGTTCAAAAAAAATATATATATTAATATATAAAACTATATATATATTGTTTATATATATAGGAACAACTATGCAAGTTAAAGAAGTGTGGAGCGTATCATCAATAGCTAATGCATTACTTGTAATTCCAAATATATATATGCTATTTTATTTAAGAAAAGAAATAGTATTAGATAAAGAAAAGATAAATATAAAGAAAAATAAAAAATAAACGTGTATGTAAATTTAAAATATAAATGTATAAATAAAAGATAAAAGACAAGAATTAAAGAAAACTCCTTTAATTCTTGTCCTAAAAATAAAAAGTAATATAAATTTATTTACCTAATATTTTTTCTTTTATAGCTCTGTCTTCAAGTTCAAGCTTTGAATAAATTTTCATGTAATGTTCAATAGTTGATCCTTCATTTTTAAGAGTATCATGAATTTTATCATATATTGGAACATTTAAAAGTTCAGTTCTTAAATCAGAATAAAATTTATGAATAAGCTTTGGAGTGCATTTTTGCCAACTGGCTTTATCATCAATAACTAAAAGTCCTCTTACTAATGTAGCAGAGATCGGGTTAGCTGTTCTTGGAAGGATTAATTCAGCAGTGTTAATTAAGTCTTCTTGATCAAACCATTTGCTTCTTGATGTATCCCCACCGTAAACCATCAGATCAGCAAACTTATTCATATGTTTTTCAACATTTTCCTTTAAAAACTTACCCCAGTCAGGAGCAGCGTTGTATTCATTTTTTAAATCATTAATACCTTTAATTATAAGCTGATCATCATTAATATCTGGGTAAGTTTCTCGTATTATTTTGATTCTTGTTTCTAAAGTAAACGGATTTCTAAGTGTACCTGATTCTTGTGCTGAACCAACTAAAATAAGTGTACGATTGCAAAGTGAAATACAAGTATCAAAAAGTTTTACATGTCCTAAATGTTCATGAGAGAAGCGTCCGCATACCACTCCTAAATCATAAAGTTTCCCATTATTCATCTTATTTCTCCTTCTTATATTTATTCAAAATTTTAATATTTGTACTAATTATATCATCGAATTTTTTGTGTGTCAAATTTGTAAATTACAAATAAAATTACATATAAATAGACTTAGAAGTCTTGCATAAAAATAGGTCTTTTTGTTTATCAAGTTCATAAAAAGCTTTCTGAATACGAGACTCGATACATGATCTGGTAACACTTCCACAAGCCAGTCCTGTTTCATAATATGTATGTTTAATTCCATCAACAAATCCAAAATAGTATAAAAACGTATCAGATACATTTTTTGGAAGTGAATCGAGTGCGATTTTTAGTAATTCCATAAATTCATCTTCACTGCCATCAAAAGATCTATTTTCAAGCCACCAAAATCTCCTATAGACTTTAGCTAATAATGATGCTGTATGTAAGTCGTCCCAACTAGTAAATATAGGTAAAACTTTACAATCTTTACCAACCTTTTTGGTTAAGTCATGTGTTTTTGTAAATTTTGGAGAATATACATAAAGTATATCAATTATATGTTTAATCTCCATTTGTAGACTTGGGTTTGAAAAGTCCTGTATTTCCAGAGCATTTTTGCTATCTTGTGATAAATATGGAAATATATATTTAAGGTTGCTTTTTGGGAATTTAATTATCATAATTTTTCTCCTTGTTATAAAAAAATATTTTGTTAAGCTACAGATAAAATTTAAATTTTCAAGCTATAATCCTCCTACAAATTATTTTTGAGTAATAAAAAAATCCATATGATTATATCTCTTTTGTCTTGTCATGTCAAGCAAATCCAGTAATTTTACATCTACACATTAATTTAATTTTGTATCAAATTTTCAAATCTTATATTCAAATTTATACTATATTTCAAGTTTACATTATATTTCTATAAATAGTTTTGGAAGTAAGTAATCAAAAAAAATAATTGAAAGATATTTTTTTTTTATGATAAAATGGCATTGGTGATGATTGTGATAACTAAGGATCAAGAAAATAGGTTAATTGAAATTTTCAATAAAAAAGGATTTGATGAATATACAAGAAGTCGAATAATTAATTATGTAAATATGAACTCTGAAATTTTTGAAAATGATATAGATAGAATTATTACTAGAATTGGTAATAATATAGGAAAAAGTGTAGTGTATGAATGGAATTCTTTAAAAAATTTTATTTCGCAACGTATAGCGTATTATGAACCCAAAAGTAGTAAAATTGTCTTGAATAAATTTTATAAGCCTATATTAGAATCGAAAAAGAAATTAAAAGATAGTATTATATATCATGAAATTGATCATGCTGCTACTACTGATAGAATAGATTGGACTGAGGAAGAAAAAAAGATTATTATAGAATCTTATAACTCTAAAAATCCATTGAAAAGATTTGTTAATCAAAAAAGTATTAAAAACTTAGATGATTTCTTAAAAAGAGGAAAATATGTTTCTGGAATACGCAAACTTAGTAAAAATAGAGCTTTAAATGAAGGAATAACTGTATTTAAACAAATAGAGTATGACAAGTATATGGGAGCAGATAAGATTACCAAGTTTTTTACACGTAAGTTAACATATCAATCAGAATTACTTGCTGTTTGTAAAATTTCAGACATAATAGGAAAGGAAAATCTAATAAAATTTCAATTTAATAATCAGTTTGATGAAATGTGTGAACTATTTAGTAAGAGAACAAATGGTGTAGGAAATTTAAAAGAAATTTCAAAAAAATTAGATGAAGTGCATCATATTAAAAAATGTTTTAGACCTTTTAAATTTTTAAAAAATTCAATTGATTTAGGAGTTGAGTTTAGAAAATGTAAAAAAGAAAATCAAAAATTTATACAAAATAGTGTTAATGAAGAAATGGAAAAAGACAGAAAAATAAATAAAGACACAAAAAAATTTGAATTTGATATGGATAATTTAATAAATAGTCCTGAGGAGATAGCAAATATGTACATTGCATCAAAAGAGTACATGGTAGAAAAATCATATGTGACTGATAAGGATGGAATTGCTAGAAAAGAGCAAAGGTAAGAAAATAGACATCTTTTATTGATAACAAAAATCTTGATAATAAAAATAAAAAAACTCAAAGTCGATTTTATAGCCGACTTTGAGTTTTTTTATTATAAACCTACATTTTCAATTGAAAATGTAAATTTCATATTTTTTGTAAGGTCATGTTTAAACCTTATGACAATGCTGGAAGTAGAAGGTTCAATATTATTCATTACCAGGTCGTTATCTGCTGATTGATAGTCAAGATCACATATAAACTTGCGGTACTTGACATTTTCACCTTTCCTAAACATTCTGATTGAAAGGCGAGGCTTTCTACCAGTTTCATTACTTAAAATTTTTAATTTCCAGTGCATTTTACTTGGAAATTGCGTTGCTGGGCTTAACACTAATTTAAAATTTTGTGCGTTATCATCTGGCACCGTGGTGGTGTCGATACTGACAATCAACTTATTATTACCTTCAAATTCATAGGTAATTACTCCATTTGGAGCGATTGTCTCAATGTGTAGTTCTTCAAAACTTTTAACTACACTGTGCTCTAATTTTGGCATTAAGTCATTTTTTAAAGTCATCATAATTTTATCCTCCTAGATAATATTTTAGAAATTATATTACAATTTCTATATAAATTTAATTTACACTGAATTATATCATTTTATTTTAGTTATGTCAACATTTAATGTGCTTTTTTTGTTTTTTTGCTAACTTTACAAGTATTATTATATTTTAATTGTATTATTAAAATTACAATTAAATGTAAAAATGGTGCTATAACTAAATATTTAGTTATAGCACCTACACGGTTGAATGTTAATTACAAGTATTTGCTCTACTTGCCATATATTTTTCAACAAGTCCTAATCTTGCCTTATCTTTCTCTCTATCACTACTTTTTAAGAAAGTGTAGTATTTTTCAATACTTTCAAGATTATATCCTTCAAACTTTTCTATTTTCCATGATTCCTTTGTGTCAAGTACACATTCAACTTTTTCATTTACGGTATACCAACCGTTGTCTTTTTCTTTTAGAGTATAATTTTCTTTTAGCTCTTGTAATCCTTTTTCTGTAACAGCGATATCTAAATCACCTGCATCTTTATATATTCCTCTGAGAACTAGTGCACTACTAGATAAAATCCAATACTCATCTTTGCTTATTTTTAAGCTTTCTATTAGGTTTACTAGTTCATCTTTATTCATTCTTTTTTCCATAACAATCCTCCTTATTAAATTTGATACAATACCTTTTTTACGATTATATCAAATTTAATTTGATATAGCAAGTATTTTGTATAAACTAGTAAAAAAAAGTATAAACTAATGTTTGTGATCAAACTTTACAGATATATTAGCCTGTGATATAATTAGTAAAAAATGAGGTGATAATAGTATGAGTTTTGTTCATCTGCATATGCATACAGAATATAGTCTTTTAGATGGTTCAATAAAAATAGAAGATTTAGTAAAAAAAGTAAAAGAATTAGGGATGAATGCAGTTGCTATAACAGATCATGGAAATATGTTTGGAGCTGTCGAATTTTACAAAGCTTGCAAAAAAGAAAATATAAAACCAATAATTGGGGTTGAGGCTTATGTTGCACCAAGAAGTAGACTTGAAAAGCAAGGAAAAATAGATAGTGAACCAAGTCATTTAATACTTCTTGCAATGAATAATGTTGGATATAAAAATTTGGTTAAATTAGTATCTATTGGATATACTGAAGGCTTTTATTATAAGCCAAGGATAGATATGGAGGTATTAAGAAAATATAATGAGGGAATAATTTGCCTATCTGGTTGTATAGCAGGAAAACTTGCAAAACAGGTACTAAGCTCTAACTTTTACGGTGCAAAAGAAACAATAAAAGAATTTTTAGAGATTTTTGGAAAAGAAAGGTATTATATTGAAATACAGGATAATAAATTAAGAGAACAAATACTTGTAAATCAAAAATTATTGGAGTTTTCGAAGGAACTTGGAGTTTTGCTTGTGGCAACTAATGATTGTCATTATTTAACATCAGGAGATTACTTTGCTCATGAGGTATTACTTTGTATACAAACTCGAACTACAATAAATGATGAAAATAGAATGTCTTTTAAAACAAATGAATTTTATGTAAAAAGTGAAGAAGAAATGGAATCAGGATTTAAATTTGCTCCTGAGGCTATTTTAAATACACAAAAAATTGCAGATATGTGCAATGTAAGTCTTGAGTTTGGTCATACAATTCTACCAGAATTTAAAATAAAAGAAAATATATCACATTTAGAGTACTTTAAAAATAAATGCTATGATGGCTTAAAAAAAAGGTATAATAGCTCTATGCAAGATATAGCAAGAAAACGTTTAGAATATGAAATTTCTGTAATAGATAAAATGGGATTTGTTGACTATTTTTTAATTGTTGCCGACTTTATAACCTATGCTAAAAGTATAGGAATTGCAATAGGACCAGGGCGTGGCAGTGGAGCTGGTTCTATTGCTGCATATCTTATGTATATAACTGATATTGATCCTTTGAAATTTAATTTGATTTTTGAAAGATTCTTAAATCCAGAAAGAGTAAGTATGCCTGATTTTGATGTAGACATTTGTTATGAAAGAAGAAAAGAAGTAATTGATTATGTTACAAGAAAATATGGAAGTGATCACGTAGCACAAATTATTACATTTGGAACTATGGCAGCTAGAGCGGTTGTTAGAGATAGTGCAAGAGCGCTTGATATTTCATATCAAAAAGCAGACAAAATTGCAAAACTTATACCTCATAATTTGGATATTACATTAAGTAATGCAATATCAACTGTAAAAGAGTTAAAAGAACTTTATGAAAGCGATGAGGATACTAAAAAAGTAATTGATATTTCAAAAAAATTAGAAGGTCTTGCTCGTCATGCATCTACACATGCAGCAGGTGTGGTTATAACTAAAGAACCAGTAGTAAATTATGTACCATTATACGTAACGGATAACATGGTTTCAACTCAGTATACGATGACTTTGCTAGAAGAACTTGGATTACTAAAAATGGATTTTTTGGGACTTAGGACTCTTACGGTTATATCCGATACTGAAAAATTAGTAAAAAGTATAAGAAATGAAATAGTAGATTATGGCAACTACGATGATAAAAAAACATATGAAATGTTAAGTAGTGGGAAGACAACTGGTGTATTTCAAATGGAAAGCAAAGGCTTTAGGCAACTCATAGTAAAAATGAATCCGGACTGTATTGAAGATATTATTGTTATGATTTCACTTTACAGACCTGGTCCTATGGATCAGATTCCAAGGTATATACGAAATAAGAATAATAAAGATGATATAATTTATACGCACGAATCATTGAAGCCTATTTTAAAAACAACGTATGGTTGTATGATATATCAAGAACAAATTATGCAAATATTTAGAGACCTAGCTGGATACAGTCTTGGAAGGGCTGATTTGGTAAGGCGTGCAATGTCAAAAAAGAAAAAAGATGTCATGCAAAAAGAAAGAGAAATTTTTGTAAAAGGAGCACTAAATAATGGTATAGATGAAGAATCATCAAATAGAATATTTGACGAAATGGAAGAGTTTGCTAAATATGCTTTTAATAAATCACATGCAACTGCGTATGCTGTTGTAGCGTATAAAACAGCATACTTAAAAAGAAATTATAAAGAAGAATTTATGTCTGCTATAATGAATAGTTTTATAGGAAATTTAAATAAAATTCCTGAGTATATTGATGAATGTAGGGAGATGAAAATTCAAATTCAAAAACCAGATATAAATGAAAGTTTTGCAAAATTTACTGTTGTAAATGGAAGAATAAGATTTGCACTTAGTTCTATAAAAAATACGGGTGAAAATGCAATAAATGAAATTATAAAGTCAAGAAATGAATGTGGAAAATTTTTAGGGTTTATAGATTTTTGTGAAAGAGTTGCAGGCGACATTGTAAATAAAAAGTGTATAGAAAGTTTGATAAAAGCAGGATGTTTTGATGAATGTGAAAGTGAGCTTACAAGATACGATTTACTTGACTCTTATGAAGGAATTATTGAAAATATTACTCAAACAAGAAAAAATAATTATAAAAACCAACTAAATATGTTTGATTTTGGAGGAATTGAGAGTAGTGATACAAAAATAGTAATAAATAAATCTGATAAAAAGCCAACAAAAAGAGAAATTTTAGAAATGGAAAAGGAAACATTAGGCTTGTACGTTTCTGGTCACCCACTTGATGAGTACGTAAATTATATTAAAAAAAATAGTACTGTTACTAGTATGGAATTAAATTCTGTAACTGATGAAAGTGAAAATGATGAAAAGCTGAATTATGAAGGAAAAAATATTTGCTTTTGTGGGATTATATCAAATAAGAAATTTTTAATGACAAAAAGTGGAAAACAAATGATGTTTGCAGATATTGAAGATATGTATGGAAGTGTAGAGCTTGTGTTTTTTCCAAATGTATGCGAAAGATTTTCTAATGAAGTAATAAATGATAGACTTTATAAAGTGACTGGAAAAGTTAGTTTAAAAGAAAATGAGAAAGCTAAAATATTAGTTCAAAATATTGAGCCTATAAAAAAGGAACAAAAGATATATATAAGGTTACCAGAAGATAAATTTGACATGGAATACAGAGTAATTGATTACATTAAAAATCTTGAAATGGATATGTTTGGAAGCACTCCAGTATATATTTTTTATGCTGGAACTAATAAGGTAAAACTGTTAAATAGGAAAGTTTGGCTAAAAACAGACGAATATGTAATTGATAAACTTTGTCTGGCTTTTGGAAAAGAAAATGTTAAAGTAAAATAGCAAATTAAAAAAAGAAGCTTTTGATGTGTCATCTTAAGCTTCTTTTTGTACATATAATTTATACATTAAATCTAAATAAAATTACATCTCCATCTTGCACAACATATTCTTTTCCTTCAAGTCTTACTAATCCCTTCTCTTTAGCTGCTGCTGTTGAACCGTAGGTAATTAAATCATTATATGAAATTACTTCAGCTTTTATAAATCCGCGTTCAAAGTCACTATGTATTTTTCCAGCTGCTTGGGGAGCTTTTGTACCTTCCTTTATAGTCCAAGCTCTTACTTCCTGCTTTCCTGCAGTTAAAAATGATATAAGACCTAGTAGCGAGTAACTTGCTTTTATAAGCTTATCAAGCCCAGATTCAGATATGCCATAATCACTCATTAACATTATTTTATCTTCATCATTTAATTCACTTAAATCTTCTTCAAGTTTTGCACAAAGCGTAACAACTTTTGCGTTTTCTAATTTAGCATATTCTTTTACTTTATTAACAAGTTCATCGCTTTCAATGTTAGGAATTTGAGATTCTGATACATTAGCAACGTATATTATAGGCTTTATTGTTAAAAGATAAGTATCTTTTAGTAGCTCTTTTTCATCTTCTTCAAATTCAAAAGTTCTAACAGGTTTAGAAGCCTCTAAGTGAGCTAATATTTTATTTAAAAGTTCAAGTGTGGACTTTGCAGTTTTATCACCTGATTTTGCAATTTTCTCATATCTTGCAATTGATTTTGTTACTGTTTCGATATCAGCAAGTATAAGTTCTAAAGATATAGTTTCAATATCATCTATTGGATCAATTTTACCAGATACATGTACTATATTTTCATCATTAAAGCATCTTACAACATGTGCTATTGCGTCAGTTTCTCTAATATGTGATAGAAATTTATTTCCAAGTCCTTCACCTTTAGAAGCACCTTTTACTAATCCAGCAATATCAACAAATTCAATAGTTGCATATGTTGATTTATCAGTTTCATATAACTTTGAAAGTTTATCTATTCTTTCATCTGGTACATTAACAATTCCAACATTTGGCTCTATAGTGCAAAATGGGTAATTAGCACTTTCAGCACCAGCCTTAGTTATTGCATTAAAAAGTGTTGATTTTCCAACGTTTGGTAAGCCAACTATTCCTATTTTCAAATTAAACATCTCCTTTAGTACAATTAATATTATACCAAACAAAAAAAATATGTCAATGCTTAATTCTTTTAAAAATCGAGAATAAAATTAAGTTTTTGATATTCAAAATGAAATATGTTAATGCAAGTAACTATTAAAAGTACTTTTTACAAGAAATAAAAGTGTAGTATTCTAATTATGTATAGTAGTATTGAAAATATATGATTACAATAAAGAATAAAAGTATAATATTTGACATAAAAAATACGACGTGATATAATATATTTTGTAGTTTAAAAATTTTAATGTGTGATAATTGTGATCACGGAAAGGAAATTATGGAAAAATTTAAAGAAGATTTATTATTTGCATTAGTAGTTGCAGGATTTGTTATTTTCTTGCTAATAGTTTATCTAAATTCAGGAAGAATAATTAAGGAGTACAAATTTAATATTGAGTGTACTCAAAAAATTGAACAAGCAGCAAATGCGGCTAGCATTGAGATTGCAGATGAAAAGATTTCTGAGGCGATCTCGTACCTTAAGAAAAATAACATTACCAGTGGAAATACATCTTTTATCGTAAGGATGCCGAAAAATGATGTTTCATATTGGTATAAAAATCTTCTTAGCATTAAAGAAGAACTTGAGAGTTCATATAACTCATCCTCAATAGAGAAAGGGAATCTTTTATTAAGGCTTAATAATTTACTCTTGGACAGAGATGGAAAAGTTATCATGCCAAGTAATATAGCCGTTTATCCAAATGTTGCTTTATATCAGGTAGCTTACTACTTAGGAAAAGTACTTATCATTCTCATAGGTTTGTACATTTTTAGGCGTATTTTTAAAGTGCGGATATGATAAACTTTTCATTGTTTAATAGTTAAAAGGATTATTAAGTAAAAAAGTTGACATAATACTGATATTGTGGTATAATATAATTGTAGTAAAAATATTTTATTGTAAGATAATTAAGCTTACAGGAGGAGGATTATATGATTAAATTAAGAAGTTTATTTCATAAGAAGTTTGAGAGTGAACATGTAGCTAGAATTGAATCAGATGAACATGTTCAGAAAGTAGATATTAATGAAGTTACGAAAAAATTCAGAGACTCTGATATTAAATGTATTGGAGATGTGAATATTTTAAAGACTTTGGAGGATGTTATAAAACAAAAATCAATGTTTCCTGAGGTTTTTAGCTCTATGCAGAGCGTGACATCATATACGGGTATAGGAGACAGCGATAGTAGTGTAATTCAGCTTGAGAAGAGATTTTACCTCAATGTAAACAAAATTGAAAATCTCTCTAATTATTTCTATAAATTATGCGGTTCTGGAAATGAGGAATTGCAAAAGAATCTGGAGAAGGCCGCCAAGAATATGGAAAAGTTAGTATCATCAAATTGGCGAATTTTGAATCTTTTTTTTGAATTAGGAATAGATGGTAATGATTTAGGTCATAATTGGGGTAAGCTTCGTGAAGCCTTCACTGAAAAGGCTAATGAAATCTTAAAAAATTAGTAAAATTCATTAATAAAAAAATCGTCACCATTATTATGGTGATGATTTTTTGTAGTTATCTCAAAATAATTCTTGAAAAATTGAAATTATTAAATAAAAAAATATGTATATTACGTAAACTTGACTTGCAAGTAATATACTGATATAATGATGTACAGTTTTTAAATTATTTTTTAGTGGAGTTTACTAAAAGGATTATGATAGGAAGTTTAATATGATAAAAACATAGTTTTAGCAGGTATAAAACTTAAAATTTATATTAATCTAGGAGAAAAACAAAAAATGAAGTCAAAAGAAATATATAATTCCGAAAATCTGAAACTTTATTTGCGATTAATTAAAAGATGTTACGAAAAATATGAAGACTATAATATTGTGGATGCTAATATAAAAACAAGTCTTTTTAAAACTATGTGACAAGTAACGTTATTATGTTACCACATGGAATTTTTAAGCGATGTTATTTCAAATTCGTATGAAAAAATATGGATATACAATGAATATAGTACAAAATTAATTAATCTTAATAACGTCTTCTATAAAAATGTTGGAAAAGTTGCGGGTTTGTCTAATATTTTATATATTTTGTATGATTTTATGAATGAAGAAAGTTTGCAAAAAAAATTTGAAGAGGCAGCTAAAAATCTTGATGAATTAGTAAAAGTAAATGATCAGGTTGCAGATGATTTTGCAAATTTATTTAAGGCTGTTGTAAATTCATAGTTCACAAGTCTAATGTGTGTTATAGATAAATAAAAAATCATCATCACTATTTTTGTGGTGATTTTTTGTAAACTATTTATGAAAATTCCTTATAGTTTCAATATTAAAATAAAGAAGGTTTTACATAAACTTGACATGTTGACGTTATGTTGATATAATATGGCTGAGTTTTTTATTATGATACTAGTGGTAATTTGCTAGTATGACTATTAAAAGGAGGTTTAATATGGGATAGACATAATTTTTATTTTAGAACAATATTAACGGAGGAAGAGAGGATGAGAAAATGTATTAAAAAATTAAAAAAGGTATTTTTTTTAAATTTGCCTGTGATTGCTTTTAATATTGTAATTTTTTCAAAAGGTTTTTTGGGATTTAGTATTACAAGTGGAAGCATATTCACGCGGGCGCTTGCTCTTACTGCTTTATTAGCTAGTCTTTTCTTAGTTATTTATGGTAACTATATAATTATATTTAAGAAGAGTAGCTCTAATGATGAAGTA